>JAYSUN010000409.1:0-3949 GCA_043719045.1 Hyphomicrobiaceae bacterium
CATTCCGTTTTGCAGCCTGTTTGCCAGCCCTCGCTTCTGCTCGTGCCGAGACCACACTGGCACATTCAGGCGAGAGCTTATCCGAGTTGGCCGCCAAGCACTGAATACGCTTGCCGCCGCCGGCCTCGATGCCTTTGCAGAACGTGGCCACATCGACGCGACACGCAGCCATGCCGCCTCTGGCGCTCTGTTGAGCTACGGCTGAAAACGACAACAGGGCAGCAGTGGACAACCCGGCAACAGCTGCCGCCACAAACCGCCACGGAGATTTTGCAGATTCAAAAGTCTTCACTGTGCGCCTCCAAGCATCGAGCCGCGATGTCGCGGCGGATCTGCTTCGTTAAACGCACTAAACCCAGAAACCCGTCGCTTGCGGCTCAGCCGCTGATCAGCTTCTGAGAACCGGCGTCGTCGTGACTTCGCCGTTCTTGACAGTCAAAGCCAGCTCACCCGCCTTCAAGCGCAGAGCATCGGCGCCAAACAATTCTCGCCGCCAACCACGCAAAGTGGGCACATCAGGCTCCCGCTCAATAGCGATGCGCTCGAGGTCTTCGGTGTCCGCAATCAAGCGAGGCGCCACCCGGTTGCGCGCCGCAGTGGCTTTCAGCATGACCCGTAGGAGATCAACCAACGCGACTTTTTCCGGTGGCACGGGCTGCCCATTGACTAGCTCGGGAAGCGCTTTCAAATCCCGCTCAAGGCCGCGCTTCACTGCATCGATAATATCTCTCGCTCGAGACGATCGCGCGAACCCGTCACTGAGCGTTCGAAGGGCGGACAACTGCCCAACCTCAGTCGGCAACTGATTGGCGATGTCATAGAGGGCTTCATCGCGGATGATGCGATTGCGCGGCACATCTTGGGCTTGCGCCTGACGTTCGCGCCACGCCGCAAGTTCGATCAAGGCTGCAAAACTCTTACGACCACGCACTTTCAGTTTCAGCCGTTTCCAGCTGTCTTCGGGTTGCGTCTCATAGCTCGTCGCCGTCGTCAGCACGGCCAATTCTTCTTCAACCCAGTGCATCCGCTCGGCTTTGTCGATCTCAGCTTTCAACGCCAGATACACGGTCCGCAAATGCGTCACGTCCCCCATCGCATAGTCGAGTTGCTTGTCCGACAACGGACGCCGCGCCCAATCCGTAAACCGGGAACTCTTGTCGATATCGACGTTGGCGATTTGCTTGACCAGATTGCCGTAACTTACGGATTCGCCGAAACCGCACACCATGGCCGCCACCTGAGTGTCAAACAGCGGTTTCGGTATGAGCTTGGCTTGGACCCAAACAATCTCAACATCCTGGCGTGCCGCATGAAACACCTTCACCACGGCTTCATTGGCCATCAACTGATAAAATGGTTCGAGATCAATATCAGGCGCCAGCGGATCGACAATGTATGCGTCATCGGGACCTGCCATCTGGATCAAGCATAGCTTCGGCCAGAAGGTCGTCTCGCGCATAAACTCGGTGTCGACCGTGACAAATGGATGTGCGGCCAAGCGGGTGCAGGCAGTCGCCAATGCAGCGGTGGTGGTGATTAATGTCATCGATTGGCTATAAACGACCTGTGCAGGCTTGTCCCGCCACAGTTTGGACAATGTCTGGGCCAGCACGCATTTTGCTGATGACCGAACATCCCAATAGCGCAATCGGCCGGTTTGGCATCGGCATGCGGAGCTATTGCTTTCAACCGAATTGGCTTTCCGCGTGCCAATCACGTCGTGGAGGAATTGTGCTAACCGCTGGCTCATCCGGCTGGCTCGTGCCATGAGGCGCCCTTCACCCGTCACCCCTGGGGACCATGACCAGCGCACTTGCCACATCTCGCCGCCTCGCTGCCGGCACCATTGCCGTGGCCGTCAGCGTCCTCGCATTGAAATTTGCAGCCTATTTCGTCACGGGCAGTCTGGCACTGTACTCGGACGCGCTGGAGAGTATTGTCAATGTCGCGACCGCGGTCATTGCCTCGGCGGCGTTGTCCGTCTCCGCTCGGCCGCCTGATCGACATCACCAGTACGGTCACCATAAAGCTGAGTATTTGGCGGCTGTCATGGAGGGCGTCCTGATTGTCCTCGCGTCCGCCGCGATCATTCGTGCTGCGGTCGACGCGCTCATCGCGCCCAAACCGTTCGAGATCACGGTATTTGGAATTGCTCTCAGCACACTGGCAACGGTGATCAACTCCGCATGGGCATACATTTTGATCAGTCGTGGCCGAAAATTGCGATCACCAGTGTTGATTGCTGACGGCTGGCACTTGGCGACTGATGTTTTTTCGTCGATCGCCGTGCTTGTGGGCCTGCTATTGGTCGCACTCACCGGTTACAAACAATTTGACGCCATTCTCGCCTTGATGGTCGCGGTTTACATTTTATGGACGGGTGGCAGGCTGCTTCGCGAATCCATGAGCGGCCTCATGGACGAAGCTGTGACTTCGGAAGTTGCCCGGCAGATACGCGGCGTGATCTCGACCACTGCAGACGGTGCCTTGGAAGCCCATGACATCAAAACGCGCATCGCGGGCCGCATCACTTTTATTGAGTTTCACTTGGTCGTCCCCGGACGGATGACTGTCGAAGCGGCCCACGATATCTGTGACCGCGTGGAGGCCGCTCTCGCGCAAGCCCTCCCAGGTTCGGAAGTCCTGATTCATGTCGAACCTGACGGCGAGGCGCAACGCACCGGAGCCGTTGTGCTGTAACGGCAATCTCTCGAGGCGATAAATTCGGGCTATCGTGCCAAAGTTTGCAAGGCCACTGGCGTAACCGTGGACTTTCGGCAATTCTCTGAAACACCATCTACGCTGGTGACCGTCGCACCGACGCCGCAACTCGCTTTGGCCTGCCTGCTGATCATACCCAGGACCGCAAAATGACGCGCAAGACGCCCGACCAACTCCGCAGTGCACGCTGGTTTGCACCCGACGACTTCCGCTCGTTTGGTCATCGGTCACGGATGAACCAGATGGGCTTTGCCAATGAAGAATTCCAGGGCAGACCAGTGATCGGCATCATCAACACCTGGTCGGATTTTGCGCAATGCCATGCGCATTTCAAAACCCGTGTTGAAGACGTCAAACGCGGCGTGCTCCATGCCGGCGGTTTCCCGGTTGAACTGCCAGCGATATCGCTCAGCGAAAGCACAGTGAAGCCGACCACCATGTTGTATCGTAACTTTCTTGCGATGGAAGCAGAGGAACTGATCCGCTCGCAGCCGGTCGACGGTGTTGTGCTCATGGGCGGATGCGACAAGACCACGCCTGGTTTGATCCTGGGGGCGACGAGTGCCGCTGTTCCCGCCGTGTTTATGCCGGCTGGACCGATGTTGCGCGGCAACTGGCACGGCAAAGTGCTGGGCTCCGGCTCGGACGCGTTCAAATATTGGGATGAGCGACGCGCAGGCAACATCTCAGCCAAGGACTGGGGCGAAATGGAAGTCGGCATCGCGCGTTCCTACGGCGTCTGCATGACCATGGGCACGGCCTCGACAATGACCGCACTGGCTGATGTGATGGGTCTGTGCTTGCCTGGAACGTCCTCGATTCCTGCGGCTGATGCCAACCACATCCGCATGGCCTCCGCAGCCGGCCGGCGCATTGTCGATATGGTCTGGGAGGACCTGACACCGGCTAAAATCCTGACGCGACAGGCGTTTCTGAATGCGATCATCGTCGCCATGGCCATGGGCTGCTCAACCAACGCCGTGATCCACGTCCTGGCCATGGCACGCCGTGCCGGGCATGACATCGGCCTATCTGATTTCGATTCAGCCAGCCGTAAAGTGCCTGTGATCGCCAACATCCGACCGTCAGGTGACACTTATCTGATGGAAGACTTTTACTATGCCGGCGGCCTCCTCGGCTTGATGTCACGGCTGAAAAGCCACATCGATCTCAACCAAATCAACGTCTCCGGCAAGACCTGGGGCGAGAGCCTCGAGGGCGCAGCCAT
>JAYSUN010000410.1:0-11426 GCA_043719045.1 Hyphomicrobiaceae bacterium
CGGTCAACGACAAGAACGTCATAGCCGCCGGCGTCGGCCAAGTTCAGGCCAATGTCACCATCATGGGCGATGTCCACAGTATGCCCACTCTCGCGCAAGGACTTGGCGAGGTATGCGGCCGTGTCGTGGTCATCTTCGATGACGAGTAGGCGCATGATGAGAACCGGAAGTGAAGGAGTGAACAGCGAGCCAGAGGTTTCAGGTGGCAAAGGTGACGTGAACGGCTGGGCTGAATTCAAATGGGGTCCACCGTCTGAGCAGGACGATGGACCCCAGCAAAGCAAGTTCTAGAACCGAGAACCTCACTTCTTGAGTTGGACCGCGACGAACCGTGCGGCGTCGCCGGATTTCACGCGCAGCAGGACAGCCTTGCGGCCAAGTTTTTCAGCGTCCTCGACGGCTTTGACGACGTCGGCAGGGGCCGCGACCGGGACGCTGGCAACTTCCAGGATGACGTCGCCGGCGCGCAAGCCCTTGGTCGACGCATCGGAGCCGCTGGTGACGTCGGCGATGACGACGCCTTCACGGACGCCCTTGGCCTGAGTTGAGCCGGGGGCTGCGAGTTGCAGGCCGAGCAAGGCGAGTTCCGTCGTGGCCGCAGTTGCGGGTTTGGCTGGATCGGACTTGGCGACAGCCGGCTGCGGGCCGTTGGCGTCCTTGAAGTCGCCGAGTTTGACCGGCAACGCCTGTTCCTTGCCACCGCGCAGGATCCGAACGTCGACCGATGCGTTGGGCGTAAAACCAGCAATCTTGCGGGCAAGGTCGCGACTGTCATTGATCTTTTCGCCGTTGACCGACAGGATCGTGTCGCCGTTTTTCAGGCCGCTGGCAGCCGCCGGACCGTTAGGTGTAACTTCGTTGATGAGAGCACCCTTGGCTTCGGCCATACCCTGGGCCTGGGCCGTGTCTTCATCGACGTTCTGGATCTTGACGCCGAGCCAGCCGCGGCTGACGGCACCCGAGTTGCGGAGCTGGGCGATCACTTCCGTGACGGTTTTGGCCGGCACGGCAAAGGCGATGCCGACGTTTCCGCCGGACGGCGAGTAAATGGCGGTGTTGACGCCAACGACTTCGCCATCGAGGTTGAAGGTCGGGCCGCCCGAGTTGCCACGGTTCACGGCCGCGTCGATCTGGAGGAAGTCATTGAGCGCGCCGCCGACGTCACGGGCGAGAGCCGAGACGATGCCAGCGGTGACTGTGCCGCCGAAGCCGAACGGATTGCCGACCGCAAGCACCCAATCGCCAACGCGGGGATCTTTCGCGGCAAACTTCACAGCCGGGAACTTTCGGTTGCCCTTGATCTTCAGGAGCGCGATGTCGGTGCGCTGATCAGCGCCGATCAGTTCAGCGTCAAGTTTCTCCTGGTTGTCAAACGTGACCTGGATCTTGGAGCCGTTCTCAACCACGTGATTGTTGGTGACGACGTAGCCATCGTCAGAGATGACAAAGCCTGAGCCCTGAGCCAACGAGGGCAGCGGGCTCTGGCCGCCAGGGGCACCAGGGCCGCCACGGCCCAGGAAGTCTTCGAAAAACTTGCGGTATTCCTCAGGAATGGAATCCGGCAGACGCGGACCCTGACGGGGAGCGCCCTGTTGCGGGCCCTTCTGGCCAGGGGCTTGGTTCTGCGCAACCTTCGACCCACTGCCACCGGTGACGTAGATCGAGACGACGGAGGGTTTGACCCGCTCAACAATATCCGCGAACGAGGCGGGCGCGCGGCCAGCCTGATTGCCCGGAGCGAATTGAGCGTGCGCCAAACCGGAGTCGCCAGTCAACAGCGGCATGCCTGGGACCGAGAGAATGCCGAGGCCAAGCATGCTGCCCGCCAAAAGGGCTCGGACGCTGCCGGGCTTGCGCTGGAGCTGCAGGTTAGACTTGCGCGGAGAGTTTACGGACGCCATGGATGGACCTCGTGCCTTCAATTGCGGCCGTTGCGCGGACGCGGTGGGATGCATGGACGCCTTTCGGCCTCCACTGACTTATCTCAGACTGTGCGCTTTGCAGCCTTACGCCAACCTTTCGGGCAGATTAAATGTTGGTAAGGTTTCGAGCGGTCGGCAGAACAAAAGTGGGTTGGATGCGGATGCAGTGGCCAAAGCTGGTGGGTACGGCGCTCGGGGTGCTGCTGGCGGGCATCGCGCCGGCGGTCGCCGATGACGTTGCGCAGTTGGTGCCCGTTGCCGTTTTTGGGGCCGATGATCGAGTGGCTTTGCCGGTCAAGTACAAACCGCAACAGGAAGCCATCGGAGTTTTGTTCAACATTCGGTCGCGCTCGGTGTGCAGTGCGTTTTGTGTCGGCGACGGCATGATCGCAACGGCTGGGCATTGCCTGTCCGGCACCAGTGCGGACAAGCGGCCAAAGCTCGCCGACTTCTGGTTTGCCCGAAATTATGATCAAGTCAGGGATTATGCCCGCATCGCGGGTCATGGCAACGGCACGGCGGCGCAGCATGTGCTGGCGGGATCAGCAACATTGAATGTGTCACCCCCGATTGATGCCACGAGCGATTGGGCACTCGTGCGACTGGCGCGGCCGGTATGCAGTAAGGGCGCATTGGCGATTGTGGCCATGCCAGCGGACCAAGTGGTTGCGGAGGCCCTTGCGGGGCGGGTGTTTCAGATCGCCTATCATCGCGATTTTACCATGTGGCGGCAGGCGTATTCAAAACCATGCGCGGTGCAGAAGGATTTTGAACGTGCCGATTGGGCCACCATTGCAGCGGACTTTTCCAAGCCCGACGCGCTGTTGTTGCACACCTGCGATACCGGAGGCGCATCATCTGGATCGCCGTTGTTCGTCGAAACGTCGGAAGGGCCGAAGGTGATCGGCATCAACGTTGGCACATATGTGCAGTCGAAGGTCATGCTGCGGGCGGGCCAAGCCGCACAACGGTTGAAGCCGGATACAATCGCCAATACGGGCGTCGCGTCGAGTGCGTTTGCTGAGCGCGTGGCGGCGTTCAAGGCCGCAGTCGTGCTGCCGACACCTGCGGCCATCAGGGAACTCCAGACTTTGCTGCAGGCGCGGGGCTTTTATGAGGGACCACGCGATGGTGCCTATGGGGCGGCGGTCCAGCGCGCGATCGAACGCTTCGAGGCCGCGGAGCGCGTGGCGGTGGTTGGGGTTGCCAGTGATGCCGTCCTGAAGCGCTTGCGGGCCCTGGCTGGGCGGGGGTAGCCGTTGGCTCGGGGTCTTGCGTGAAGATGCGGAGTGTTGCCGCGATCTGCGGTTTGGCTGACGTGATGCTCGCGCAATTGGGCGGCAGAACGGCCCATACAAGGCGACTTGCGGAGGGATTGCGATGCGAAGGTTGGTTTTGAATTTGGCTTTTGGGGTGTTGGCGGCTGTTGGCGCGGACGCGGCTGAGTTTAAGGCGGTGTCTGCGGACCAAAAACATGACGCCGGTGTCGATGGCATCACGCTGTTTCATGATGGCCGCCATTTCGCGACCAGGGCCAACGATCAAACGGGGGTGTGGAACACCAAAACCGGCGAGCGCGTGGCGGTCCTCGAGGACAGCCGGGGCAATGGCGGAACATGGCTCAGCGCCACGGATAACGCAGACGTACCGGTCGTCATCGTGCAGTCCGAAGCCGTGGGTGATGGCCGACGGGTGGTCGATGTCGTCTCAGGCGCGACACTGGCTGTGATCGCAGCCAAGGAAGTGCCGCACGCAGCGGTGATGAGCTCGGACGGGTTGGTTTTGGTCACGGGCGTGAAAGAGGCGGGCGGCTATCGCGTGCGCATCTGGGACATCGGTGGCAAGCGCGTGCTGGCAACAGCGCTCGTCGGGCCGCCTGATCAGGACGACACAACAAGTTCGCCGGCGATTCTTGTGTCGCGTGAGGCGCGTTGGGTGGCGGCGTTCAAAGACGGTCGGATTGATCTCGTGGATGGCACGACGGGCGTCGTGCGTCAGGTTAATTTGCCAGGCAAATCGGCGGCTGAGAAGATGACTGCGCTTGGCTTTTCTGAGGATGGCCGCCGCTTGATGGTCGCTGGTTCCAGCAAATCCATTCACAGCGTCAAGGCTGCCGATTTGACACTGGTGACATCACTGGAGCTTTCGACCGATCCGGCAAAACGTCGGTTCACTGAAATCGAAGGCGGCCGCGTGATCCGGATCGACGGGCGGCGTGCGACCGGATTTGCCGACGCGGTCACCGGTAAAGTCATCTGGCACGCGCGTGGCAGTTCGGTCAGCGCCTATGTGTTCAAGTCGCTTGGGCAAGGCCTGTTTCTGCGAGCCTCGAAAACACGGCAAGGACCGGTTACGCATGGCGTTTACCGACACCAGAAAGGCGACTTCAAACTGCTTTGGAAAAAAGAAACACAGGGCCTGGATCTGTCTGCATTCGCGGGCAACGGCAATGGCAAGTGCCTGATTTTGGCCGGGTCGGATGCGACTCAAGTCGTGGATCCACTCACCGGGCAGACGATTGCCCGCATCACCGGGCTATCGGCGCCCATCACCGCCGCGATCTTCACACCCGATGGCGCACGCTTGATCAGTGGGGATGCCCAGGGCCGGATCGCCCTGACGCCGATGCCGACTGAGTGTGCGGTCCGATAATTGTTTCACCCCTTGCCGAATTGTGTGACGCCCAGTATCGAGAGCGCGGATTTGACTGCGGCATCACGTGCTGCGCGCGTCCATAAACGTCAACCCGTCTTACCTGCTCGGTGTGCAGGAGTTGAGCAAAGGGAGCCTCCCATATGTCGGCCAACAAGTCCGAAATCACCCTGACATTTCCCGATGGCAATAAACGTGCGGTTCCAGCCGGGACAACTGGTTTGGAAGTGGCCAAGTCGATCTCGCCGTCGCTTGCCAAACGCACCGTCGCGATGGTGCTGAATGGCGTGCTCGCGGATGCGAACGATCCGATCGCTGCGGATGCGACCATCAAATTTGTCGCGCGCACCGATCTGGAGGCGCTCGAGTTGATTCGTCACGATGCAGCCCATGTGTGTGCCGAAGCCGTGCAGGCGCTATGGCCGGGAACCCAAGCGACCATCGGACCGGTCATCGAAAACGGTTGGTTTTACGATTTCGACAAGAGGGAGCCGTTCACGCCGGAGGATTTGCCGCGCATCGATAAGAAGATGCACGAGATTATCGCCAAAAACGCGGCATTCACGAAAGAGGTCTGGTCACGTGATCAAGCCAAGGCTCATTTCAAAGCCCAGGGTGAGCACTACAAAGTCGAGCTGATTGATGCGATTCCAGCCGGCGAGGATGTGAAGATTTATAAGCAGGGCACCTGGCTCGATCTCTGCCGTGGCCCGCACATGACCGCGACCGGTCACATCGGCAAGGCGTTCCAGGTTGATCGCTTTTCGGGCAGCTATTGGCGCGGCAATTCGGACGGGCCACGACTGCAACGCATCTATGGCTATGCCTTTGCCAAGGAGGAAGAGCTTGCAGCTCACCTGAAGCAACGCGAAGAGGCTGAAAAGCGCGATCACCGCAAGCTTGGCCGTGAGATGGACCTGTTCCATTTCCAGGAAGAGGGCCCGGGCGTGGTGTTTTGGCATGCGAAAGGCTGGACCACGTTCCAACAGCTGATCGCGTACATGCGCCGCCGCCTGGCCGAGGACTATCAGGAGGTGCAGGGGCCGCAGCTGCTGGACAAGTCGCTGTGGGAAACCTCGGGACATTGGGGTTGGTATGCCGACAATATGTTCGCTGTGAAATCAGCGACTGCCTTTATGAACCCGCAAGATCAATCGGCCGAGCAGAAAGTCTTTGCGCTGAAGCCGATGAATTGTCCCGGCCACGTGCAGATTTTCAAACACGGCTTGAAGAGCTATCGCGATTTGCCCATGCGGCTGGCTGAATTTGGCTGTGTGCACCGTTACGAGCCATCCGGCGCATTGCATGGATTGATGCGTGTGCGCGGCTTCACGCAGGATGACGCTCACATTTTTTGTACCGAGGAGCAACTCGAAGCCGAATGCCTTCAGATCAACGATCTGATGATGTCGGTCTATCACCACTTCGGTTTTGAAGAGGTCGTCGTCAAACTGGCGACACGCCCTGCAAAGCGGGTAGGTACGGATGCGATGTGGGACCATGCCGAGGACATTCTGAAGAAGGTCCTGGTCAAGATGGCAGCCGACTCCGGTGGCCGCATCAAGACCGGCATCAATGAGGGCGAAGGCACGTTTTACGGGCCGAAGTTTGAATACACCTTACGCGATGCGATCGGCCGGGAATGGCAATGCGGCACAACCCAGGTCGACTTTAACTTACCCGAGCGTTTCGGCGCATTCTATATCGCGGCGGACGGCGAAAAGCGCCAGCCGGTTATGATCCATCGCGCGATCTGCGGGTCGCTGGAGAGGTTTTTCGGCATCCTGCTCGAGAACTGCGCCGGACATCTGCCGTTGTGGCTAGCGCCTGTGCAGGCGGTCGTCGCGACCATTGTCTCGGATGCGGACGACTATGCCAAAGAAGTGCAGAAGGCATGCCGCAAAGCCGGCTTGCGTGTCGATGTCGATCTGCGCAACGAGAAAGTCAATTACAAGGTGCGTGAACACTCCCTTGCTAAAACTCCGGCCATGCTGATTGTGGGGCGCCGCGAAGCTGAGGAGCGCAAAGTCTCGATCCGCCGTTTGGGGTCCGACCAGAGTACGGTGATGTCGCTCGAAGAGGCGATTTCAGCTTTGAAGGCTGAAGCAGTGCCGCCGGATGTGTTGGAGGCATGAGGCCGAGAAGAATGAGGGGCGTGTGGCCTGCAAACCTGAAAGGCGGAGCTGATGTCAACAATCCCTGATGCACCGGCTTGGCCATCATCTCTGTGGGCCGCAGTAACACCGCAAGCCCCGGATTATCCATCGCTGGTCGGCACCTTTGAAGCTGATGTTTGCATCGTTGGTGCAGGCTTTACCGGTTTGTCCACGGCCCTGCATCTGTTGCGCTTAGGCCGCTCGGTGACTGTGGTGGAGGCGGCGGAGCCGGGTTGGGGCGCGTCTGGTCGCAACAACGGGCAGGTGATTCCGACACTGTCGCGTCCAGATCCTGACGAGATCATCAACCGTCACGGAGAGGCGGGCCAGCGCTTCGTGCATCTGGTGCGCGACAGTGCGCAAATCCTGTTTGATCTCGTGCGCGAGGAGAAGCTCGCAGCGGAGGCTGAGCAGACCGGATGGGTGCAACCAGTGCACAGTCCGGGCCGGATGAAAATTGCCGAGCGCCGGGTCGCGCAATGGGCCAAACACGGGGCGCCGGTTGAACTCCTGTCGAGCGAGGCCATGGCTGCAAAACTTGGCTCGGGCGCGTGGCATGGCGGGTGGTGGAATCCCACGGGGGGACATATCAATCCGTTGGCGTTGACGCGGGCGATGGCTCAGGCTGTGGTTGCGCGGGGCGGCACGATGCATAGCCACACCCCCGTTGAAACCGTCACCCGCATCCGGGGGAACTGGGTGGTGACGATGCCGCGCGCGCGCATCGCGGCCAAAGCGCTGGTCGTGGCGACCAATGCCTACACCGGTGAATTTACCAAACGCCTGACACCGGAGATCGCACGTGAGGTGGTCCCGGTGCACTCCTGGCAAATGGCGACACCACCGATCTCCGATAACCTGCGCCGCAAAATTCTGCCTGAGCGCAGCGCCATGTCGGACACACACGGTGAGCTTTACTTCATGCGTTTCGATGCGCGTCATCGCTTGATCACAGGAGGCGCTCTGATCAACCGGAGCCAGGGAGCTGACCGCTTGAGGCCGTACATCGGTGCGCGCCTGCAACGGCTTTTCCCCGATATCGGCCCGATACAATTCGACTATGTCTGGAACGGCTATGTTGGCATGACCAGGGATTTCCTGCCACGCTTTCATCAGATCGGCCCAGATGGCTACGCGTGGGCGGGATGCAATGGCCGGGCGGTGGCTTTGTCGATTGCGATCGGGCGTGAATTTGCTCGAGCGTTGCAAGGCGTCCCGAGGCAGGAACTGGCTTTGCCGTTCACTGAACCGGCGCCTCTGCCTTTTCACGGCATCGTTCGACGTATCGCACCCTTGGCTCTGTTAAAGTATCGATGGAACGACAGGCGCGAAGTTTAACGCCATCAGGGTTCTTATCAGTTGCTCAGCTCAACTCCGCTGCGACAGTTTTTCGATCATCGCTTGCATGGCGGCCATCTGCGCTTTCATCTCGGCGAGATCATCCTTGCGGCCGGCGTCGGCTGCGCCGGGCTTGGCTGCGGCTTCGGTCCGCACCACTTCCGGCTTCCCGTGCCTGACAGGCTGGCCATCCCGGGTCTGCACGGTCTGCGAGGGTTGTGCGCCTTGCTGTCCGCCGCTAAACGGCGTGAAGATATTCAGGGCGCTGGCCATGGCTTGTTCAAACAGGGCGACGTTTTTCCGGCTCTGTTCGTGAAAGACTTCGAACGCTCCGGCTGGCGTCAATGCGGCGCCGAACTGTTTGGTAAAGCGATCCTGTTCCTTGGCAAGATTAGCCAACGAAAATTGCAGATAGCTCGGCACCATCTTCTGCATGTTACCGCCATAAAAGCGGATCAATTGCTGCAGGAACGGCACCGGCAACATGGTTTCGCCACCCATGCGGCTTTCTTGTTCGACGATAATCTGGGTCAACACGGCATGTGTCAGATCTTCACTCGATTTCGCGTCATAGACCACGAAGTCACGTTCCGACTTCACCATCACTGCCAGATCGTCCAAAGTGACGTAGGTGCTTGTTTCGGTATTATAAAGTCGGCGGTTGGCGTATTTTTTGATCACGACCGGACCGGCCGCGGTACCGCCTGACGTGGGTTTGGTGGTTTCGCTGGATTTGTTCGATTTATCGAGCATGTGTGGCCCGCGATCCTGATCGATGCGGCTCCGGGTTCGACCGTGCGCGCGTTGTGCTGCGGGTGCGAAGATTGTTGTGTTTGCAAACCCTGCCACGAAAAGTAGCACTTTTGTGATGCGCTGCAATATGTTTTCTCTGTTTCAGCAAAGATTTACCTGCTCGAAGGCTGGGGCTCGTTCGGTCGGTCCAGGCAACTCACAGGGCTCAACGACGTTGTCCTTCCAAGCCGCACACAGACTAGCTTGCGGGTTTGCTGTGCGCGCGCGGCGCTGGCCCACGCACTCAGCAAGCCAATCACTCGGGATGAATGGGAGGCCGCGAGCAGAGCGGGCCGGACTCATCGCCGGGTCGCCCGTAGCTGAGGACGGCGATGTAATGGCCGGCTCCAATTTTGCACTTGTCTTTCAAAGTAGGTAAGCTATGTTACCCTTGTTCATTCGGGCTGCCCGTCTGCGTGCGAACTGAGCTGCGTCGGACCTTGGCAGTGTCACCCGGATTGAACTGATAACTGCCGCCCGTCAGCGGTGTGTTCCACGAGCCCCGTCCGCACTGGAGACGGCGAGTTCAAGTGGCGAACGCACGCTGGTTTCCTGAGGGCGTTTCCTGCGCTAACGGATTTGGCGTGACGCGGTGTTTGTGCCAGTAGACGACCCGGTCGTGGTCTTCGGACCAGTGCCGAGCCGGCATTTTATGCGTCTGCGCTGCGAACTGACAAATGGCCGGCTTGCCGGTTTTCGAAGGTAACTCCGCATGTCCAAACTTCCACCGGTTCAGGCTGCTTTGGCCCCACGTGTTCAGGCCGCCTTGGCTGATGACGCATTGGATGATTATGGCGTGCCGACCAAACGCGGTTTGTTCGACCCACGCGCTGAGCATGATGCTTGCGGGGTCGGCTTCATTGCCGACTTGAAAATGCGCGCCAGCCACAAGATCATTGCCGACGCCATTGAGATCCTCGAGAATCTTGAACATCGTGGCGCGGTTGGTGCCGACCCATTGATGGGTGATGGGGCGGGCATCCTCATTCAGATCCCCGACACGTTCCTGCGCGAGGAATGTGCAAAGCTAAAGATGACGTTGCCCAAGCTCGGGCACTATGCGGTCGGTCATATTTTTCTGCCCCAGGACGAGCGCTTGCGCGCGCACTGCGAAACCGTATGGGCGCGTCTCATTCGCCAAGAGGGTCTTGAGTTCCTGGGCTGGCGCTCGGTCCCCGTTGACAACTCATCGCTGTCAGAAACCGTCAAAGATGTGGAGCCGGTCCATCGTCAACTGTTCATTGGTCGGCCGAAGTCGATGCGCGACCAAGACGAATTCGAGCGTAAGCTGTATCTCGTGCGCAAGGTTGTCTCCAACGCGCTTCACGATGCCTACAAGGGCCGGGACATCGGCCATTACACGGTGTCGTTGTCGTCGCGCACGTTGATCTACAAGGGCATGTTCCTGTCCTATCAGGTGAAGGCCTATTATCAGGACCTGTCGGACAAGCGCATGGCCTCGGCGATGGCGCTGGTGCATCAACGCTTCTCGACCAACACGTTCCCATCATGGCGCTTAGCGCACCCGTACCGCATGGTGGCTCACAACGGCGAGATCAACACCCTGCGTGGCAACAACAACTGGATGCGCGCACGGCAATCGACCGTTGCGTCGCCGTTGTTTGGTGCTGACATCAACAAGCTCTGGCCGATCTCCTATGAGGGTCAATCTGACACGGCGTGCTTTGACAACGCGCTCGAGTTCCTGACCATGGGTGGCTACAGTCTCGCGCATGCTGCGATGATGTTGATCCCGGAAGCCTGGTCCGGCAATCCGCTGATGGATAGCAAACGCCGCGCGTTCTATGAGTATCACGCGTGTCTGATGGAGCCGTGGGACGGACCAGCGGCCATGGCTTTCAGCGATGGCCGCCAAATCGGTGCCACTCTGGATCGCAACGGTCTGCGTCCCGCGCGTTACCTCGTCACCAAGGATGACATCGTCATCATGTCGTCTGAGTCCGGCGTGTTGCCGGTGGCTGAAGCGAACATCGCCAGGAAGTGGCGGCTCCAGCCCGGAAAAATGCTGCTGATCGACATGGAGGAGGGCCGCATCATCGCCGATGACGAGCTGAAGCGCGACCTCGCCGCACGTCACCCCTACGAGCAATGGTTGAAGCGGACACAGATCCAGGTTGGTGATTTGCCGCTGGCCAAGAAGCCGGTGAAGAAGAAGACCAATGTCGCCCTGCTCGATCTGCAGCAGGCGTTCGGATACACGCAGGAAAGCCTGAAATTCCTGATGGCACCGATGGCACACACCGGTCAGGAAGCGGTGGGCTCCATGGGTACCGACACACCCGTGGCGGTGCTGTCGTCAAAGTCGAAGCTGCTGCATACCTATTTCAAGCAGAACTTTGCGCAGGTGACCAATCCGCCGATTGATTCGATCCGCGAAGAACTTGTCATGTCACTCGTCTCATTCATTGGGCCACGGCCAAATCTTCTGGATCTTGAAGGTACCGCGAAGGTCAAGCGTCTCGAGATCTCACAGCCGATCCTGACCAACGAAGACCTCGAGCGCATCCGCCAGATCGGGCAGATGGAAGACAACGATTTTGCTTCG
>JAYSUN010000042.1:0-6488 GCA_043719045.1 Hyphomicrobiaceae bacterium
GACCGCGGCTGATCGCACCTACCTCGCCGAGCTGGTCGCCGCACGGACAGGGCTATCATCGGTCGATGCTGCCAAGCGCGTTGATGACACGATCGTGCAATTGAAAGTTGCGACCAATCGGTCGCGCAAAGCGGGAATTGTCCTTGGATTCATCACCGCCGCCACGTTGCTGTTAGGAGCCGCAGCAGCCTGGTGGGGTGCCTCGGTCGGCGGCAAACATCGGGATGAGAATACCCTTTGGGCCGGTTTCGCCAACCACGCGGTTGGAACATCGCATTGGATCAAATCTTGAGGAGGCTGAAATGCGCGATATCATCCTGTGGTTTGCCGGCGTACCGATCGTTGTCATTGTCGGGCTGCACCTTGTCGGTCTGCTCAGGTAAGACCGACATTCTGTGCCGTCGGACGTGAGCGCGCTATTGTGAATCTACTGGAACATTTTTTACTAGTGTCGATTGCGCACTTCTGGGTCCCGATGCCGGCACTGGTCCTCCCGTGGCCAGCCGAAGCCAACTGCCCGCAGCATTGTCCATCAGCCGACACAATTCTAGGCGCCGGGATTTAGCCATGGTGTCGGCGTATGCAGGCCGGAGTTCCGCTCGCCGCCTCACGGAAGGTTGACCAATGAGCGTCCAACAGGGCGATGTAACGCCGGTCGTCGAAAACGCTGCCGGTGGTGAAACGTCTGATATCACACATCAAGCCCTGGATCAGCGCATCCGGCAGCAGCTAGTGCTGTCGGAGCTCGGTGTCATGGCACTGCAGGGTGGCGATGTGAGCACGCTGCTGACGGACACAGTACGTCTGGTGGCCGAGGGCTTGTCGTCGGAGTTCTGCAAAGTCCTGGAGTTTATTCCGGCAGAAAACTGCTTCACGGTTCGCGCCGGTGTGGGCTGGGGACCTGATGTGGTTGGGATTGCTCAGGTGGGCGCTGATCTCGCTTCACCCGCGGGTTTCGCACTCAAGACCGGCAAGCCCGTGATTTCAAATCATCTCGCCAACGAAGAACGTTTTCGTACGCCGGAGCTGTTCGCGCGTTACCATATCTCCAGAGCGATGAACGTCATTCTGCAGGGGGATGGTGCACCGTTCGGCGTTCTTGAGGTCGATAGCCGATCGGATCGTGATTTTAATGAAAACGATATTCCTTTCCTGCAGGGCGCGGCCAACATTCTAGGCATGGCGATTGAGCGGGAACGAAACGAAGGGCGCCTCAAAGCTGCCTTGCAGCAACAGCAGGTTCTCTTGAAAGAAATGAACCATCGCATCAAGAACAGCTTGTCAATCGTCAGCAGCATGCTTCGATTGCAGTCAAAGAGCAGCCGCGCTTCTGCATTGGTGACGGAGCAGCTCGAGTCTGCTGCACATCGCGTGCACGCCGTGGCTCGCGCGCACGAGCGGCTCTACCAGACCGACGATGTCACGCACCTCGATGTCGGGCGTTACATTGAACAGATCTGCGGCGATGTCGATGAGAGTGTTGCACACTGCGAGATTCTCGTGGAGGCGGAGCATGACGTTATGATTGCGACAGACCGCGCCATTCCATTGGCACTTCTGGTCAACGAGCTCATTACCAACGCCGCCAAACATGCCAAGGCAGGTCAGTCCGGCTGCAAAATTCGGGTCAAACTCTCGCGAGAAGCTGAATGGCTGCATGTCTCGGTGCGCGATGATGGCGTTGGACTGCCACCCGGATTTGAACTCACGAAGGCAAGCGGGCTTGGTATGCGGCTCGTGAGCGCTTTTCTGAAGCAACTTGATGCGACGATCACCATCAACTCGACATCTAAGGGCACCGAATTCGTCGTCCAGTTGCCGTTGACGCCCGACCTTTGAGGGTCGCGTTGCGGGCGAAAGCTACTCCGCAGCGCGACCGCGTTGCGTGTGAGTAAAGACGGTGCGCGAACGTGGTTTGCTTACGCGGGCGAATATGCTTCCATAATGATCGCGCCACAATTTCTGAGCGGGCCCGCGAGTGGCACATCGGCCATGTTCGCTATTCTATTCCACGGCGACTTGATGCTTCTGTCGATGTCGTGCCGCATGTATATGCTGCCGCCGTCATCTGTGCGGCCGAGCAAAAGCGATCACGGGACGCAGAACGCGCTGGCTTGCTGCCAATGGCGACGGACGACCTGTATAGCCGCGCCATTCGTCACTTCCGATGACGAATGGCGCAGGAGCACCGCTTACTTCTGGGTGCCGGTGCTACGCCAGCGACGATCCCGAGAGTGCCACCAATCCGAACGGCCATCTCGGACAGTCCAACCCCAATAACGGCCGGATGGTCGCGATTCGCACGAGATGCGTTCGCCACGCACGTGATAGTGCCAACCGGCTGGTCCGCGCGCACAGGCTCTGTGGCTACCGTTGACCAACTCCAAAACCGGTGCGTTCTCGTTCACACCACTATTCGGTTTTACAACCGGCAGTGCCATTGCTGTCGCTGCTGGCAACAGCGCAGCCACGGCAATAAATATCATCTTCGTACTTCGCATAAGGTCGCATCCTTTTTCTGCTTCTAGTCTGCAAATACAGAACGCACGTGCCGCGACGAAGTTCCTGATGGGGTCAAACTTCCTATTGCCTGAGTTCGAGCCAAAAAATGGCTGGCTCAATCGCGGCACTTCAACCAGCCATCGTCACTGCAGGTCTCGCCGTTCACATGCCAGACACGACCTCGTCGAAGTCTTTCTGCACTTGATTTTTACCGTGACCGCACCGCTCTCGGAGTTTGCCTACGAGCTGGTCGCGTCTTCGATTGATCTGGGTCAAATCGTCATCTGTGAGAACGCCGAGTTTTTTTGCCTTGCCTGTCATCTGTTTCCAGGATGAGCAGTTTTCGAAACAACGAAGGTTGCGCTGGATCTGCCATGGGAACGCTTGCGTGGCCAGAATTCTTGGACATGACGAGTTTTGTTGGTTGAACTATTCGGCAACCACGCCGTCGGTCGATTTGCGTTCAGAAAACAGGACATAACCGAGGATAAGAGCGAGCAGGACGACGGGCAGGTTCCTGACGACGAGCCGAACCAGCGGAGATATTGCAGCGGGCCCGGCCGCGCCAAGGACAGTCAGCAGGAGTTCAGGTGTCAACGCACTGTCTTTCGATGCAGCTCCGGTCGCCGTCTCTTGTTGCGTGCTATCTGCTTGCTCAGCGGATGCTGGCACGGCGCGCGACCCGCTCAAGGCGATTGCGATTGCTGCAACTAGGCCGAGCCCAGCGAAGCTCGCGGCCATGATCGCATGAGCGACTGTGCTGCCATACGCTTCCGTCAACTTTACACTTGCTGCAGCCGTACCGAAGCCCAATGCGACCAGAAAGGGTACCGCGACGATCATGCGCGTCACGTACTTCGAGACCAGCGTATCGACTGATCGCTGTGCTCGGGTGACAAGGCCTTCAAACATGGCGGTACCCCTAAGATCTAGTGTGGCGTCTGTTTGAGATCAGCTGGTTTACGATTTCCAGATGGCCCCGAGGACGAATCCGAGTGCTGCTGCGACAGCGAGCGTCGCCATCGGATGTTCTTTCACCGATGTGTCGATGGCCGACTTCATGTTGCCAGCTACCGCTTCGACGTCCTTACCAATTTCACGGCCACGCTCGGCGGCTGTTTTTGCGACGCTTTCGACGGTTTCAGCCACGCGATCGAAACCTTCTACGGCCTTGTCGCGCAATTCCGACTTTGCGGTGCCGTTATCGGTTGAATACTGAGTGCCCTGGGCCATGACGAAACTCCTGTTGTGAGACTGTACGCACCAGTGGACGTGCGACTAGGGAGTAACGCAGCACTCCGAACAAAGTTGCGCGCGGCATGATTATTTTTGTTTCGCTGTGAACGCGCGCCCGAGAACACGACCAGCGGTGGCTGCCTGGCTCAAAATGCGCTTCCAGTCGCGCCCAGATTCGCCGTCGCGAAGTTGGCGCACAAGCCGCGCGCTTTGTGCATCTGGTAAGGCCAGCGATATGCGCCCCCAAACGGCGTCGATATTGTATGGCGGCACGGAGGCTAAGTTCACGGGCACCACCGCATCTTCGGTGAAACCAAGCTCTCCTCCCAGCTGTTCGATAGCGTCACGGATCGACCGCGATTTCGGCCGCGCTGCGGCGGCGAGGTCATACGGCGGCAGCCATTCGTCGAACGGTCTCAGTTTGTCGATATTGGTGGCAATCAAGAGCATCGCCGGCCTGCGGCGATCCACGCGCGCGGCGAACGCGTTGCGTATCGCGCCGAGTGCTTTGCGATCGACGTCTCGATCAGCTCGGTGCGCTGGCGCGACCCATAGCAGGAGATCGCAGCGCAGCGCCTGTTCTGTCAGTTGCGCGCTGTTGCTGTCAGAATTCGTCAGGCCTGGGCTATCGATGATATGCGCAGGAGGCAAGCCTGGTGTCTGCAACTCATAAGTGACGAAATCTTCTGTCGTTGGCAGGATGTCGACTGCAGCTTGAACTTCGTTTTTGAGCGCATTGAGCAGACTGGACTTGCCGGCTCCAGCTTGGCCGGCGATCAAGATGCGGATCGGTTCGGGAGTGCTTACAGCCCGCGCCGTGGGGGACAGGCCCGTCTCCTTAGCACTCGGACGGATGCTGAGGCGTCCACCATACAGGTCGATGGCGGCTCGCCCGACTTCCGTCACATAAGCATCGGCCAGCCGTTTGGTGACGTGTTCCGTCCCCCATTGCATCATCTGCTTTGACAGTTTCTCGCGCAGTTCGTGCGTCGCGGCCGCGAGCGGATTGGCGAGGCGGACCAAGCGCCATAGGTCATAGGCCTTCTCGGCCATGCCGATGGCCCCGCGCCAGCGGTAGACGGACAGCACCTGTGCGACGGTCAAACGTTCACTGAGCGGGATACTTTCGACCGTGAACGCACCGAGCCGTCGGCTGACTTGCTCGACGATGGCAAACGCCTCGGGAACTGTGAATTGCCACAGCGGATCGGTCACCTCGGGATGAAGCCGCTTGGCCACCGCGCGAATGGTCTTGGTGCCCAGTGCCATGACCGCGTCCTGCGAATTCAGGGCTTGGACGTCGACGCCGCGCGCGATCGCGATGACATCGGCCCACGCGGCTTCTTCGGCGGGGGTCCAAGTTGGGTCCGCAGGTTCCGTTTCACCCTGGAGATCGCCTGCCATGCCAATCTGCTTTCGGCCGTCGCGGGGTCGCAGAATGCGGGCCTGAACGAGATAGGAGATGGCAATGAAGCCAGCTGAAATCAGCGCCCAATAGAGGAGGTAACCGTTTTTCCAGAGCCACACGCTGCCGAGTGGCACGAGCGAAAGCGTCGGCAGAAGCAGGCCAGTCCCGATCGCGATCGGGACAGCGTAGGGATATCGTCGAAGACGTTCGCTCATGGCTGTACATGCTCGCTCGCTGGCGCAGAGTTTGCATCCTTCAAACGTCGCAGCGCGTCGCGCAGCGCCTCCTGGTAGGCCGAGGCTGTGCCCGCAGTTGCAAGCCCACGCTGCCGCTGCGTCAGGAAGTAAACAGCAGCCTTGCCCATGGCGTACGTGACGGCGTAACTCATGGCCGCCGATGTCGCAGCGCCGAGCGTCTGCCCGTAAACTGGAATGAGCTTCACCAATTGCCGGGCGCTCATGCCTGCCAACGTGCGGACGGCGACGCCGGCTCCAAGTGCTGCGGCAAACTCGGCAAACATCTGCCGATCCCACGTGACTACGAAGATCTGGCCGATGCGTTGCAGCAGGCGGGCCTGAATGGCCGAGACAGCGATGGCCCCGGCAATAGGCACCAGATCAGAGCCACCCGCTGCAACGGCGTGACCCAGAATGATGGGGGCGGCGCGCCGACTGCGATCGTCGTTCGCAGCAGCCGGCATAACCTGCAATGCCGCCCGCAGGGCTCGCGGAGCGACACTGACCAGGGCATTCGCAAGGGCATCCAATCCATAGTCGGCTGGCGGCATGGCATCGGTCGGCAGTGTCAGGTCGACGGGAACAAACACCACTGGTGCAGTGCCCGGCAAGCTAGCGAACAGTATTCTTTGATGTTTGAGGCAACGCAAAAGATCTGGCGAAAGCTCCGGCCTGACGTCCGGTTCGTTGGAGTTGAACGGATAGGGGTCGCTATGGCCGAGTTCCGCAACGTATCCCTCGTGCAGACACGTCTGGGCGACGACGATCGGCCAGTCCGGGTGCTTACGACGAACAGTTCTCAACACGTCAAGTATCGCGTCTTGTGCGACATCCATTGCTCGCATTGTGACAAGAAGGAGATGCGCTTGCCGCTCCGCGATGGCGAGATCGTCACTTGGATCATAAGCGCTCTCGCCCAATCCGCGTGTGTCCAGGAACCGCAGAACTGGATAGTCAGCGGGGAAATCGAACACCTGCGCAGATCGCGTGCACGCTTTGAAGCCGTTACCGACCTCCGCCTCGCTGCTGTGAGTGATGGCACGGACGATTGATGACTTGCCGCTCTGCACCTTGCCGATCAGCCAGACGACCGGCACAGGCGGGCG
>JAYSUN010000411.1:0-3935 GCA_043719045.1 Hyphomicrobiaceae bacterium
TTCAGCGCTCAAGCTGCGACGTTGCAGGCCATCATCAAACCAGGTGGGATTGTCGCGGATGGCTTTTACGTCGAACACGGGCAGATCCTCTTTAGGGCACTCGTTCTTGCTGCCGCGTTGTAGGCAAGCCGACGCCTGGAGGCCAGCAGATTTGGCGCTGACCCGATGCGACAGTCACGAGCCTCGGTGTCACACCGATGTTGGCAAAGGTTGCAACCCGAGCAAGGCCTGGGGCGGCAAACGTGCCAGGAGTTGGCGCGCCGTCAAACGCTGCCCCGGATGATACCAGTGGGGATGAATTGAGGCCAATGGACGCAAGACGAAACCACGCCAATGGCACTCGGGATGCGGCAGTGTGAGACATCCCGCCCGACGCGCTGGCCAGTTGTAGTGGCTCGTGCCCAGTGAAATAATATCGAGGTCGAGCGGTCGCGGCCCCCAACGGTGGCTGGTTCTGCGGCCAGCTACGCGCTCCAAACGCTTGAGCGTGCGGAGCAACGCGGCCGGGCTATGAGCCGTCTGTGCGATCAGGACCGCATTGACGTAGTCGGGTGCCCGCTGATCGGAGACCGACGTCGACTTGAAGTATGGCGACACTTTGACTATAATCACACCTGCAAGTTGCAAGTTACCAATAGCAAAGTCTAGCATTTGCGCCGGCGAGCCCTGTTCTCCCGGGAGATTGCTGCCAAGCGCGATGACCGCTAGCGGCATACGGGGGCACTGCAATTCACACAACTGTGCATACGTTTCGACACCAATGGGCCTAGAAATCCAATCTAACAATAACCACGTATCATAAAGCAGTTGCAACGTATCTCGACTTATCCTGCCAACGGCCATCTGTTGGTCGCGCTGCCTCTTGAGGCGCGGCGCATGTGCCCCTAGACTTAGACCAAAGTTGCAGTTATCGATTGCCAACGTCCGTTGCATTGTCGCCGCAGCCGCCAATGCGCGAAGTTTTTGTCATTACGAGTGCTTCATGAAGAATTGTTTTCCTTGCCTCAGGTCTACTGCTCGGCGAAGAAATGTGAGACGGACCGTCTCAGATACGATCGTATCAGATCCAGTTGACACTTTTACGACTGTTTGGTTTAGCTGGTGGCCACGATCGACACGACTCCGAGAATGAACCTGTTTTGAGTTTCATTTGGTGAGGAACTCTTTAGGCGTCCAATTCCGGATAAACGTCTGATAAGTTCAAATTATTATCATATTATCAGAAAAGTGAGCCTGCGATGTCCATCTACATTAACGCCAACGAAAGAATTGCCCTGTTTATCGACGGAGCAAATCTATATGCTACCGCCAAGGCACTAGGCTTTGATATTGATTATAAAAAATTGTTGACAATGTTCAGATCTAGAGGAAATTTGGTTAGAGCATTGTATTATACAGCACTTGCGGAAGATCAAGAGTATTCCTCGATCAGACCGCTTGTGGATTGGCTTGACTATAATGGCTATACTATGGTCACCAAACCAACGAAGGAATTTACGGACTCATTCGGACGCCGCAAAGTCAAAGGTAATATGGATATCGAGCTTTCCGTCGATGCGATGCGCCTCGCGGATGCTCTCGACCATATTGTCCTGTTTACCGGCGATGGCGATTTTAGAGCGTTGGTCGCCGCCCTCCAGTTAAAAGGCAAGCGGGTCAGTGTTATCTCGACGCTTCAGACGCAGCCCGCAATGGTGGCGGATGAACTTCGCAGACAAGCGGATCAATTTGTTGATTTGGCCGATCTTGAGGACCTGATTTGCCGTGATCCTGCTGTTCGTGCCGCACGCCTTGAAACAGCGGCCGCACCCGTCGAGCGGATGATGGAGCGGACTGATCGCCCTGAGCGGATCGAACGGCGGGAAACGCCAATCCGGACAACCACAACGCGGCGTACAACGGCGTCCGCAGCAACTTCAGCCTCGTCGCTTGAGTTTCCGGATGCGGACGAGCAAAAGTAACAGTATGAATCTGACAAGTTGCTCTTGAGATATCCTACAGATCGAAGTCCGCAATATGTTTATGTACTGGGCAGGACTTCGAAGTCGGTGTCTGTATCAGGGCTGAGGGGCAGCACATTGGCGGCAGCCGAGGCATCGTATTCGTGTGCGTTGTGTCCTCGTTTGTCTGCCTTCCTGGCACAGCAACGAGACGCTGAACCGTCTTGGTTTAATGGCCCAGTGGTGTCGTTTGGTCCAACGGCGGCTAGGCTTTTGATCGTTGGTTTGGCGCCCGGCTTGCGAGGCGCGAACCGGACTGGCCGTCCCTTTACGGGCGACTATGCCGGAAATCTACTCTACGCCACGTTGGCAGAGTTTGGCTTCTCGTCTGGGACCTTTGGAGCCCACGCCGACGACGGTCTTCAACTGGTTGATTGCATGGTCACCAACGCGGTCCGTTGCGTGCCGCCCGCAAACAAGCCAACACCTTCTGAAGTCAATACCTGCCGGCAGTTTTTGACTGCGCGGATCGAGGCCTTGCCAGAGTTACGCGCCATCGCTTGCCTGGGGCGGGTTTCACATGACTCGACACTGACCGCACTCGGCGCGCGAAAGAGCGCTTTTCCGTTTCAGCACGGGGCACGCCACGAGGTCCGGTCTGGGCTGACGGTGTTCGATAGCTACCATTGCTCGCGGTACAATACCAACACAGGAGTGCTGACGGAGCCAATGTTCCGGGCTGTGTTCAATCAAGTCCGGGCGCTCTTAGGCTCCGTGTCAGACCACCGTTCAGACTGACATCCAAACAGGCCTACTCTGCCGCGATCTTGGCCGCAGCCAGCCGTTCGCGTTGTTTGGCGGCATG
This sequence comes from Hyphomicrobiaceae bacterium, assembly GCA_043719045.1. Classification (GTDB taxonomy): domain Bacteria; phylum Pseudomonadota; class Alphaproteobacteria; order Rhizobiales; family Hyphomicrobiaceae; genus JABFRJ01. The sequence goes on from JAYSUN010000411.1 coordinate 2,806, forward strand.
GGCCAAGGCCGCCTCGCGAACCCAAACACCACCAGCGTGTGCCGCACGACGCACCTTCATCCGTTGCCGATTGCACGGCCCATCACCCCCCAGCACGCGCTTGAACTCGCTCCAATCGATAGCACCGTAATCCCAGATTCCCGTGATGTTGTTAAACATCACATCCGGGTCCGGAATCGATAAACCCAGAAACTTGGCCTGCGGCACCGTCGCATCGACGAACTTTTGGCGCAGTTCATCATTGGAGAAGCGTTTGATTTTCCATTTGGCTGAGTCGGCTGAATTCATACTGTCTTGGTCCGGCGGGCCAAACATCATCAGCACCGGCCACCACATGCGATTCAGTGCGTCTTGTGCCATCTCTTTCTGGCTAGCCGTGCCCTGACACAGGGTGGTCATGATCTCGAACCCTTGCCGCTGATGAAAACTTTCTTCCTTGCAAATACGAATCATAGCGCGCGCATAGGGGCCATAAGAACAGCGACACAACGGGATCTGGTTCATGATCGCAGCGCCATCGACCAGCCAGCCGACTGCACCGATATCTGCCCACGACAACGTTGGATAGTTGAAAATGGAGGAGTATTTGGCGCGTCCACTGTGCAGGGCGTCACACATCTCCTCGCGCGATTGGCCAAGCGTTTCGGCCGCGGAATAAAGATACAGACCATGACCAGCTTCATCCTGCACCTTGGCCAAGAGGGCGGCTTTGCGCCGCAAAGACGGCGCGCGCGTTAACCAGTTGCCCTCCGGTTGCATTCCAATGATTTCGGAATGCGCGTGTTGCGATATCTGGCGCAATAACGTCCGCCGATATGCGGCCGGCATCCAGTCATTCGGCTCGATCTTGTCCTCGGCATCCACCCTCACCTGGAACCGGGCGAGCTTCTCAGCATCCTCCGGCCGGTCGAGTTGCGCTTCATCTTTGACATTGAGCGCTTGCGTATACATCAGAACTCCGTGGGCAACGAACGTACGTGAATAACTAACACAATCCACGGCAAACCACGAGGTGCAAGCCGCGCAGTTCGGCCGTGCGATGGCAGCGGACATGGTATCCCGGCCCGCCGATGGTTTCCAGTCCGGATCTCGATGCTGCCCATCGGGCATCAAATGGCAACACCACGGTG
>JAYSUN010000412.1:0-3932 GCA_043719045.1 Hyphomicrobiaceae bacterium
ACGCTTTGCGTGCCGAGGGTTGCTTGGGTACCCGCCCCATCTGCTGGCGCGCATACGCACGACGCGGGTATGACGGCGGTGGGTGGGCTGGATCGGAGCAAAATCGATTCACTTGTTTTGCCGCGCATCCTAAGACCAGCCCGCAGTCCCCTAGAGAAAAGAGTCAAGATTTCTGCGGGCTGGTATAACGTGCAAGATGTGGCCTAGCTTGTGCTGGCAAGCACTGAACGACTCACATGCGGTAACCAAGGTAGTGTCACCTTCCGCAAAACCATTTTTCGAGGTTTTCCATGCAGCCGTCTCCGTCCAAGCCAGAGGCCTATACTCCGACAGCCCGCAAGTTTCATTGGTGGACCGTGCTACTGATTGCGCTGATGCTTCCACTTGGCAAAGCCATGGCGTACCGTGGCAATCAATTGAATATCTGGGACTCCACAACCAACAATCTGTATTCCCTGCACAAGCTGATCGGGTTCGTAATTTTTTGGCTCGTGGTCGTGCGCTTGATCTATCGGTTTCGCAACGGTGCCCCGGCTGACGAACCGACCCTGGAGTGGTGGCAGAAGCTCGCATCTCACGTGACCCACTGGTCGCTGTATGGACTGTTGCTCGTCGTGCCACTGCTGGGCTGGATCGGCGTATCGCGCTATGGCGCGCGCGATGTTTTTGGCCTCTTCAGCTTGCCGCCGCTCGTCGGGCAAAACCAGGAAGCTGCCGCAACCATCTTCTGGCTGCATGGCGCGGGCGCAATCCTGCTGACCTTGTTGATCGGCGCCCACGTCGGTGCGGCACTTTATCATCACCTGGTGCGCAAGGACGGTGTCCTCCTGCGTATGCTGCCGGGGCTGAAACGAAAGTGACATCGGTCGCCGGACACACACGGCACACACGGGCACTTCACGTGACTTGATAGAACCGGATGAAGACGCCATCCGGTGCGCGGGCACCAGAGCAGACAAAGATGCGCCGCATCAACCATTGATAGTCCGGATGCGCGGTTTCAAAACGTGGGACGGTGCGAAAGTATATCAGCGCGGGGTCGACCAGTTCGCCCGCAGCCTGTCGCGCCAGCAGTTCCGCTGGACCGTCACGCATGCCAGTATTCTCGACGTAGATCATCGCCTTGTCATCGGTCTCGATGATGTAGCGCGCATGCAGTTCCAAAACGTTGTCAGAGCGGATGAGCTGATAGTCGTTCCCACTTGGCAACACTCGACCGTTGAGTTGTGGACCTATCACCGTTCCACCGTTGATCGGGATCACGCGGCGCCGTCCCACGGGCGAAACTCCAAGATCAATTGGGGCTGTGACGGTCGCTGCCAGATCCGCAACGTGGACAAGTGTCGGCGTCGTGATGGCAAGTGTCATGATGATTTCCAACTGGCGAGACAAATAACCATGCCGGCCAGCGCATCCCATCCGGATGTCGCACCGATCCGCGCGACGGCGTCAAGGTGCGTATCGATACCGTCCGCGTTGCCGGTCAACAGGGCGTTGAGCATCAGATGCATGGCCTCGGCTCCCATTCCATCGGCGGCGGCGGTCAAATGCATGGCACTGACCGGGACGGTCAGGTCGTTCAGTTCGTCGACCACGAGTTCCCACAATGCATCCCGCAATCTGATCTCGCCACGGGCGGTCAGGGCCAGCATCACGCCACCAAGGAAATCGTCACCTGACGGAGTGAGACCCGGGCCGAGACCGATGAGCAAAATGGCGGCACGCGCAACTTTGAAACTCCAGGTCTGTGTTGCCAGGGCCATTGGCAGGTCAGCTTTGATGTCTGCAATGAGGCTTTGAGCGGCTATCGCTGTCGGGGACGTGGCGCGCCGCCCGATGGAGGCAAACACCAGCGAAGCTAGGCCATCTGCTGGCACGCGCGCCGGCGCGATATGGCCAAGTTTGTCAAGTCCATCAGACAGACTGGACCACGTCCATCGAGGTACGGGCTCAGGCGACCACGTTTGCGCGGTCGCCAAATTGACGATGAAACCGCCATGCACGACGATGCAGTCAGCTGCCAACGCAGCCTTCATCTCCGTCCGAACGACGCCTGACCACGGCGGTGCGCCGGCCTCGGTCTGGACCAAAACATTGATTGGACCGCGGCCAACATCAGCCATGCAGATCGAGACGATACCGCGCGGCGCCAACAGATAAAATGACCGCTCGAACACGGCGATTACGTCCACTTCACCGCCGACGCCAAGGATCTCATGGGCGATGGCACCGACACTGACGGCCACATGCTCGCGTAACTTACGCATGGTCAGCAACAATATGTGTACCAGTTTCACCGCGCAGTGCCGGCACGGCTTGGTCGAGTTTGGCGATGACAACGCGCTTGCCACCATTGTCGAGGAAGCGGACCGCGGCTTCGATTTTGGGCCCCATACTGCCCGGTGGAAAGTGACCTTCGGCCTGTAGTGTTTTCAATTCCGTGAGCGAAACTTTATCGAGCCAGCGTTGTGTCGGCCTGCCAAAATCTACCGCGATCTTCGGCACCGCTGTCAGCAGCATGATGGTATCGATGCCGAGCACTCGCGCCATATGCTGTGTGGTCAGGTCCTTGTCGATGACCGCTTCGATGCCATGCCGCACACCCTTTTCACCACGCACGACGGGAATGCCGCCGCCGCCGCCAGCGATGACAATGGTGCCGCGTTTTGACAATTCGCGCACCAGTGAGATATCGCAGACATGCTTCGGCATTGGTGACGGCACAACGTGACGCCAACCGCGCTGGCCATCCTGCTTAAAAGCCCAACCGAGTTCTTTACCAATGTCCTGCGCCTGTTGTTCGGAGAAGAATGCGCCGACAAATTTGGTTGGGTTTTGAAACGCCGCGTCATTGGGATCGACTTCAACCTGGGTCAACAAGCATGCGACATGGCGCGGGTTGTCGTGCTCGCGTAGTGCATTTTCGAGCGCCTGCATGAGAAGATAGGCGATGCCGCCTTGACTGTGAGCGACACAGATATCGAGCGACATTGGTGGAATCCGGTCACGCGTAAGAGCTTGCCGCATCAAAATTTTACCGACGACAGGGCCGTTGCCGTGAGTAATGATCAACTCGGTTTTGTCGAGCAAAGCCAGCGGCAGCAGGGCTTCAGCCGTCAGTTTGGCGATATGCTTCTGCTCTTCTGAGGTACCCGTGATGTTCTCTGGATGCGTGGCATTGCCGCCAATGGCGATGATCAAACGCTTGGGCTGTTTCATGGGGTAGTCCTGCCAATCATCACGCGTCTATGCCAACAGCTCTGAGTGCAGCCCGAGTAGCAGCGGCGTTCGAGCTATGGGCTTCAATGCCGGCGGCAGTGAGTGCTGCGCGTTGACGCGAGAGATCTTGCAGATCACCTGGCGTGCCAACAATGCAGACGAAGAGGGGAACTTTGCGCTCAGACGCGGACGGCAGGGAGCGCACGAGATGCCCTGCCGGATCGGCTGACGCCCCGAAACCCAGCACAACATCGAGGAGGATGGCACCGACGCTCACGTCAGCCAGCGCCTGCTTCAAGGGTGTGTCGCGGACGGCAGGCTCGATCATTGGATGAGGTCGCCCCTGCGTGTACTCGTCGTCGCCAAGATCGAGCATCAGGTGCATGCTTTCGGATTGCGCGGTGTGATCCACCGCATCGGGTATGGCAGCATTTGATGCAACCTTTGCGCCCGCCGTGAGCGCAATGAACTGGGCTTCCGCGCACAGCGTGCCGCCGGCAAAGAGACCACGCACCAGCTTCCCGCGCGGTCCGAGATTGGCTTTACCGACCACCGTGGTGAGTGCTCTGCCAAGCGCATGTTCGGCAGCCGCGAAGAGCGTGCCGACGAGTTTTGCATTTGCCGGGACGGCCCCTGCGCGCGCGCCGATAAAGCAGATTGTAAAGGGCTTTTTGGATTGGCCGACGCGGGCCAGAACTCTGGCGGCAACCTCA
>JAYSUN010000413.1:0-3921 GCA_043719045.1 Hyphomicrobiaceae bacterium
CACCGGCCTTGTTATCGACAATGATCGGTTGACCCAGGATTTTTGCCGCCGCCTCGCAGTGCGCCCGGTGGAACAAATCAACCCCGCTACCGGCAGGCCAAGGCACAATAAAGGTAATTGGTTTTGACGGGAACGTGGCAGCGCCTTGGGCGGCCGCCACGCTTGGTAAGGATAGTGCGAGGCTGGCACCTGTTGCAGCGGTCAGGAAAGTCCGGCGTTTCATGGCAAGCTCCGGTGTTGGTGCAGGCGACCAGGCAATCGACGTCAATCCTTGCGCGCAAGCCCCAGCTCGTTGATTGTCTGGATCTCTGCTTTCACGGTATCTTCGATCTGTTTGACGTACGCCGCCGTGTCGAGATACCGCGGAATCATATCGTACTTCCGCATCACCTCGATCGCACCGGGATCTTCAACGGCCTTCTTGAAGGCGTCATGCAGTTTCTTGACGACGGCCGGATCCATGCCCTTTGGGCCGGCAAGTCCGAACGGGCTATCCAACACCAAGCCGTAACCCAGTTCTTTCAACGTCGGAGTCTCGGGCCAGAGCTTGCTGCGTTCGCTGGTCCAGATGTTCAGCAACCGCAGTTGGCCGGCATCGACCAGAGGTTTCCAGCTGGTTGAATCCGACTGCAACGATGTGTGACCACCAAGCACAGCCGCGTTCGTTTCAGCGCCTCCCTTGAACGGCACGTGCGTTAGTTTAATGCCTTCCTTCGCGGCCATCATCTCGACGCCGAGATGGGGCGATGTCCCGGTGCCGGGCGAGCCGTACGAAACCTTACCCGGATTCTCTTTGGCGAACTTGACGACATCTTGCCAGGTCTTGAACGGGCTATCGGCTTTTGTCGTCACCCCGAACGTATAGCCCGTGAGTTGCAGAATATAAGTAAAGTCCTTGAGCGTATCAAAACTCGTCTTCTGCATCAGCGGAACGCGCACAGTGCTGATTGGCATTTGCGCAATGGTATAGCCGTCCGGCTTTGCGCCGGCGGCCATCGTCGCGGGGCCAAGCGTTCCAGAGGCACCCGCCTTGTTGTCGACAATAATCGGTTGCCCCAGATGTTTCGCCGCCACTTCGGCCAGCGCACGCAGCGTCAGATCGGATGACCCGCCTGCAGGCCACGGCACAATCATCGTGATCGGCTTGCTTGGAAACTCTTGTGCCTGTGCCGCGACCGCACACAGCACACTCGCAACGAACGCGGCCAGCGGCGCTGTAAAAACCTTACGCATTGGTGATCGCTCCCTGATCTGTCGCTCCGTTTCAGACGAAGCCGACTTTTTTTCTGACCGTGAGAGTGCCGCCGCCCTTGCGCAATGTCCAGAGACAATCCCAACTTCTGAATCCGCGTCTCCCCGGACTCAGGAACCAGTGCCATCGCACGTGTGCAGATCCGCGATCTGCTCCGGCGTCCGCCCAGGCCTTGCGCGATAGCCCGGCAACGACCACCCGAACCAGATCGCGCAACCACGCACCCCAAATCCAAGTACAAATCCCACGCCGGCTGCAGTCAATCCATCAATCCCGGCACCAATCAGTCCGACATAGGCCAACGCACCGGCGAGTGACGCCGTCACGTAGATCTCGCGCTTTGAAATGATCGACGGCTCATGCCCGAGCAGATCGCGGATCACGCCGCCGGACGCCGCCGTAATCACGCCCATGACAATGGCAACCACGGGTCCCGCTCCGGCATCCAAACCCTTGGCCGCCCCGGCAACCGATACCAGCGCCAAGCCTACTGCATCCAACCAGAGCAGGGTCTGATACCGCGAATGCAACCTGTGCGCCGCAAAAAAGACGACCGTGGAAGCTGCGACGCAGACACTCACGTATGCGGATTCGCGCACCCAGAAGACGGGCACGCCGAGCAACAGATCGCGCATCGTGCCGCCTCCGACGCCAGTGACTACGCCAAGCCAGATGAACCCGATGATGTCCATTTCCTTGCGTGACGCGACCAGCGCGCCGGTAATCGCAAACACGCCGACCGCGACCAGGTCGATCAGCGTTATCGGTGTCAATAGATCGGCAGCCAGCATGCGCGTCTCACCTCTCGAGGGCCAGTGGTGCATATAGCCAGGGCTGAATCGCTGCATCAAGTTGGGACAGGCCCTGTTCCTATCGGCCACAAACGAGTCGGGACCCCGTTGCCGACCACCCCGCCTTTCCCCGATTTCCCCTGTTCATCCCCCTTTTCACCACCTTGCGGCAGCCCCTGCCAGGCCGTAAACAATGCCCACGTTTCGTTCTGCCTCTGCAATGGCAGCCTTCTGAGAGCGTGAACCGCTTTGAAATACGTCTCGACCCGGGGCGAAGCCCCAGCACTCGGCTTCGAAGACGCGTTGCTCGCCGGTCTGGCGCGTGACGGCGGCCTGTACGTGCCTGAAACCTGGCCAGTGCTGCCCCGCGACACCATCGCAGCCTTCGCCGGAAAACCCTTCCACGACATCGCCTTGACCGTCATGGACGCGCTCAGCGGCGGCGCTATCCCGCGCGTGGATCTGGCCCGCATGACCCGCGACGCGTACGGCCCGTCCACTTTTGGCCACGCAGCCGTCACGCCGCTCGTCCAGATCGACACCAACACCTGGATTCTCGAACTCTTTCATGGGCCGACACTCGCGTTCAAAGACGTCGCCATGCAGCTGCTTGCCCGGCTGATGGACTATGTTCTCGACAAGCGCGGTCAGCACGCGACCATTGTCGGCGCGACGTCAGGCGACACCGGCGGCGCAGCCGTCGAAGCATTTCGCACATCACAGCGCGCCGACGTCTTCATCCTCTTCCCCGACGGCCGCGTCTCCGACGTTCAGCGCCGCATGATGACCACGCCGACCGAAAAAAACATCCATGCTCTATCGGTCGCCGGCACTTTCGACGATTGCCAGGCCCGGGTGAAAGACATGTTCAATCACTTGGCCTTTCGCGACCGCGTTCAACTGTCTGGCGTCAACTCCATCAACTGGGCCCGGATTGCCGCCCAGGTCACCTACTACTTCGCAGCTGGCGCGGCCCTCGGCGCCCCCGGTCGCAAGCTCTCCTTCGTTGTCCCAACCGGAAATTTCGGTGACATTTTCGCCGGTTACGTCGCCAAGCAGATGGGCTTGCCGATCGAAAAACTGGTCATCGCCACCAACTCCAACGACATCCTCGCCCGCACCGTTACGACCGGTCGCTATGAAGCGCGCGAGGTGGTCGCAACCTCATCACCATCGATGGACATCCAAGTCTCCTCGAACTTCGAACGCTACCTGTTCGAAGCTTCTGGCCGCGATGCCGGCACGATCCGCAAAATGATGGCCTCCCAAAAGCAATCCGGCGCCTTCGACCTCGGCCCGGTCGCCTCGAAACTGCAAGCCCAGTTCTTGGCCGCTGCAGCCTCCGAAGCCGAGATCATGGCCGCAACCCGGCATACCCTCGAGAGAGGCAACTACCTGCTCGACCCGCACACCGCCTGTGCGGTCGTCGCGGCCGGCAAATTGGCGCTTCCGCGCCACATCCCGACTGTCATTCTCGCGACCGCCCATCCGGCCAAGTTCCCGCATACATTGACCGGCCGATGGCCGGCCTTGCCGCCGCGCCTGAACAGCCTGATGACCGACGCAGAACGCATCACACAATTGCCCAACGACGTATCTAACATCCAAGCGTACGTCCTCGCGCACGCGCGTCAGGCCGGCGGGGGACACGCATGACAGCTGAAATCACCAAGCTTTCCAATGGCATGCGCGTTGTCACACAGCACATGCCGCACGTCGAAACCGCCTCACTGGGTGTCTGGGTTCACACCGGCGCCCGCCACGAGTCCGAGGCAACCTCCGGCATTTCTCACTTCCTGGAGCACATGGCCTTCAAAGGCACTGCCAAGCGATCACAAACCGATCTCGAATTGGAAGTTGAAAACCTCGGCGCTCACT
>JAYSUN010000414.1:0-3916 GCA_043719045.1 Hyphomicrobiaceae bacterium
CCATCGCGCCGCCCGCAGCGGCGCCATGGGCATGCACAAAGGGCGCGCAAGGGTTCAATTGCAAAGCCGATTTGACAATTCCCGCCAAAGGGTCTGCCCCGGTCTTGCCGTTGACGATGGATCTAGGGGCCGGCATCGGCGCGGTCAAGGAAGTGAAAAACTGCGCAACGTTGAAGGGCGCGCCCGCTCCATCATGCGCCACGATCCCGATGCAGGCGCCGGTCCCTGCACCGCCCGCAGCGGCGCCCGATCTCGAAATTACGGTAACTGGGGGCGTCCTCTGCGATCTGACTAGCCAATGCCGGTTCCTCGTCAACCTGAAGAACGTCGGTCAGACCACGTTTAAGGGCGATTTGATCATCGTCGATTCGTTTACCGGTCTGGGCGGACGGGGATCGCTCAAAGGGGACGGGTGGACTTGCAATACCGTCGGCTGCACAGCGAACGGCAAGACTATATTGCCCGGTGGAGGCGCGCAGTTGATAGCGGATATCGACAAGCTCGGAGATCTTGTCAAAAAGAACGATTCTATCGAAAATTGCGCGATCGTTGGACTCGTGGGTTTCGTTCCGCCCGACAATAATCCCAAGAACGACAAAGGGTGCGCTACTTCGAAACTCGACCCGTTCGCCGTCAAAGTCGCCAAGACGGGTGATAGCGCGTGCGCGCCGGGCAGCGATTGCAAGTTCAAAATCTCGCTGTTTAACCCCGGTCCGATTGATCACGTTGCCCCAGTCACCATCACGGACAAGCTGACTGGGCTCTCCTCAGCGCAGATCGTCTCGATCACGCCGGCCTCAGCTGCCGATCCCTTCCCGTGCACACCCGCTCCGACGCAGATCCCGTTTAGCTGCACGTCGCCCGGCAATTATCCGCTGCTCCTTGGCCCCAATGGCGAGCCGATGCCTGCCAAACAATTCGACATGGTCGTGCGGTTGCCAAACGACGCTACGGCCGCATCGTTCACGAACTGCGCTTCGGCATTGCCTGCGGGCGACGCCTTGGTTGGCGGGTCAGCCGATGCCACCGCCTGCCATACGGTGACATTGAAGCCGCCCGTGACCACAGCCCCGGTACCATCCACCAGCTCGCAACTCAAAATCTCTAAAAAAGCTACAGTGACGAGTTGCACGGATGCAGGCGGTGGTTGCCTGTTCGACATTACCGTCGAAAATCCGGGCGCTGGAGTGTTCGCTGGCCCGATCGAAATTATCGAGAGCGTCAAGGCGGACGGACAGGCTGCCGCTTCCGCCAATTTGCGCGCCGATCCACCAGCACCGTGGACGTGTGTCAAAGATAATCCACTGCGCTTCACGTGCAGTCACCCCGGACCGTTGACAGCGGGGCAAAGCGTGACGCTTCCGGTGAACTTCGGCCTGCGCGCCAACACCGAGGCCAAGGGGATCGAAAACTGCGCCACGATCAAAGGCGGCGCGGGACCGGCGTGCGCAACGATTGCGTTGACCGACAAGGCTTCCCCAACAACGCCGCCGCCCACGGAATGCTTCGGCGGCATGGTGCTGACCAATGGTCTGTGTGCGTGCCCCGGGCAGACACAATGGAAAGGAAGCAAGTGCGTCGGAAGCGGCGGCATCAGCACGACCCCAGGCCCTGATGTTACGCCTCCGCCGGTTCCGGCCTCGTGCTTCGGCGGGATGGTATTGACAGCCGGATCGTGCGCGTGCCCGCCAAACTCGGACTGGATTAGAAACAAGTGCGAATTCACCGGCGGCAGCAGTACGGCCAAACCAAGTGCCGATGACGTGAAACCCGTACCACCCCCAGCCAAAGCGGAGCCCCCGAAAAAGCCTAGGCCGCCGCCGGCCGATACCGAACCGCCGAAGAAGACCAAGCCGCCGTCAAGGCCGGTTTGCCCAGACAAAAGACCTGTCGGCGAGCCCCCGAACTGCTGCCCAGTCAACAGCCAGTTCCGCAACGGCGAGTGCCAATGCCGCACGGGAACGACCGGTGTACCGCCGGTGTGCTGCCCGCGCGATCAGCGTTACTCAAATGGCAAGTGCGTGCCGCGTGAGCAGCCACAGCCACAGCCGACTCCTCAGCCAGCTCCTCAACCGACCCCGCAAGGTCCAGTTCCCAAGACGTGCCCTGATGGCACGAAGGTGTTCGGCAAGTATACCCAGTGCCCGAACGACAAGCCTAAACCGCCACCCAAGCGCGACTGCGGACCCGGATACACGACGCGCGACACGCCGAACAAGTATGGCAACTATTGCGACCCCATCCCCTCGCAGCAGAAGTGCCCGGGTAACTACATCGGTACGCCGCCAAATTGTAAGCCGCCGCCTGTCGTCTATCCGCCGTGCCCATCGGGTTGGAGCGGCACGCCGGGCAATTGTAAGCCTCCAGCAACAAAGCCGCCACCGGTGCAGAAGTGCCGGCCTGATCAAGTCGGCACGCCAGGTAACTGCAGCTGCCCGTCGGGAACAAAATTGGGTAATTCGGGGACGTGTGAATACGTTGTTAGATGACGGGTCCAGACCATAAAGTGAGAGGTGAAGCCATGCGAAAATCCTTCGGCCACGTGATCCTATTGGCGCTGCTCGCATGTCTTGCTGGGCCAGCAGGGCAAGGCATGGCGATGCCCCAAACGTCGTCGGGCCAGGCCAGCGCAACAACACTTGCCATCAAGGTGAAGCTAAAATGCGGAATTAAAGAGGACGGATCCTTCGTCTGCAAGAACACGAAGAAGACAAAGAACGGCGAACACGATGATCCGAAGTCATCAGGGAAAGCCAATAAGTGCGAGGGCAAGAACGACTGCGGGGCTGGATACCGCGATCTCGATGTTCCCAACAAATACGGGGCCTGCTGCGAGGCAAAGAAAGATGCGGAGGACACGAAAGACACCGGCGGAGCCAAAACCGGCAAATGCATGAAGGTCGAGAAAATGAGCGACCTGAGCTGCAGCGCTCCGTTCGATGCCTACAGTTGTGGACCTGCGGAGAACGGCGTCATGAATTGCTGTTGCGTTAAATAGAAAGGAATGTGCCGTGACGTTTCACTCAGGCTTTCAGCCATCGCGCGCGCCGTTCTATTATTTTGGTCTTGCCCTCATTTGCACGCTGGCACTGAGTTACGGCCACGCGACCGCCGCATCCATCACGATCACCTGTCCGAGAGAGGACGTTATCGTGCAAGGCTGGGATGGACCGCTGTTTGTGACCTACGAAGGCGAGGCGACCGGCACGCTGAAGGCCAAGTCGGCGACGCTCGAGTTTTCCCTGCCGGCCAAGATGGAAAAACGCAGCCAGGACATTGACGGCAAACAACAAACCGTCACCACGATCCGCGGCTTTGACAAGACGTCCTCGAAGATGCCGGAACTGGCCGCACTCGAAGCGTGCATCGCGAAATCCATTGATCCCGCGCAGGCGCAAGATAAGGACAGTTATTTAACAGCGCGCGACGGGTGCCTTGCCAAAACGCCGCTTACCAAAGAACCGGTTGAGATCACGGCGTTCCTCAACATCGGTGTCTTTCCGGGGGATCCGCCCGAAGAGTTCGCACCTATTGTCGAGATGCAGAGGACTTACGCTGCGAAGACCGCGGCGCCGGGAGGGTCGACGGTTATCGAAACATTTCCAGCCCAGTGCACTGTCGCGGGCAACTGAACAGCAAGGCCGCCTGCTGCATGCAAGGCATCGGTAACGATTGAGGGAGCAAGTCCGTGAAGAGCATCAACCGGGCATTGACCACAGCCACCTCGTCTCGCTTGCAGTGCTGCGCTCGGGCGCACAGCCGGACTTTTTCACTGCTCTTTTCCTTAGTATTGACCGTAAGCCTCACATTTGTGCTGGCTCCGATGCCGTCCGCACATGCGGAGAAAAATGATCCAAGAGCGACCTGCGAGGAACTTTGGTTTCAGCGCAATTCAATTTTTGCCAACACCGGCTAC
>JAYSUN010000415.1:0-11304 GCA_043719045.1 Hyphomicrobiaceae bacterium
GAAGGCTAAGACCGGCGCCGACAAAGTGGTTCTGGTTGCGCAATCGCGCGGCGGCAATACCGTCCGCAATTACATCAAAAATGGAGGTGGCGCTCAACATACGGCGTTGGCCATCCTCTGTGGCGCGGTCAATCACGGCGTGATTGTCTCAGACAAACACCTTGTCGGCAGCGAATTCAACGGCGCGTCTGCCTTCATGAAGGATCTCAACAGCACTCCCGGCGAGGTTGTTGCGGGCGTACGCTTTGTGACCATCCGCAGCGCCGACAACGATAAGTTTGCGCAGCCTGATGGGCGGCACATCGGTTTGAAGGACGTGCCGACAGGGTTGAATTTTGATGCGGCGGAGTTGAAGGGCGCTGAAAACCTTGTGCTCCCGAAGCTCGATCACCGCGAAACCGGCTACGCGCCGGAGGCGTTTGCCGCGATGTACCACGTGATCACAGGCAAACCTCCCGCAACGACTGTTGCGACAATCGAGGCAAACCCAATCTTGAACGGCAACGTCACGGGTTATGCGGCGGGCTCACCAACCAATATTGGCGTTGCCGGCGCGACTGTGACCGTGTTCCGGGTTGCCGCTGAAACCGGTGCGCGGCAGGGCGAGGCCGTCCACAAGATAGCCACTGGGGCTGACGGCCAATGGGGGCCATTTAAAGCGACCAGCGATGCATTCTACGAGTTTGTCGTGGAGGTTCCGGGGCAACCGATTACGCACCTCTACCGGTCGCCATTTGCACGCTCCAGCGACGTCCTGCATTTGCGTCCGACTCCGCTGGCGAAAGGTGATGCCGAGACAGCAGCCGTGGTCTATCTCTCACGCCCCCGCGGCTATTTCGGCGCAGGGCGCGATATCGTCGAACTTGGCGGCGCGCCAGCGCCGGGCATCCCAGAGGGTGTCGCAACCACATCGACGAGCAAACTGACCTTCGCGGACGGCCCAGCGCAAGCCGTACCCGGGCGCTTCAACAATGAACGTATCACCGCGCGGACGTGGCCGATGAAAGAGAACCGGGTCAGTGTCATTGAATTGACGTTTTAGCGTCGAGAAGCGGGCCACGCAGCGGCGTGACAAAAAAGCACCCGCATTTGTTGCAGGCCTGACTGATTGGCGCGATTATTGGGCAACTGAGGCCTTGCATCAGGGCGGAAAGACTGCTCTTGGTCAGCCGAAGCTTCCCAAACAGGACATCGAATGGCCAAAGAAGAACTTCTTGAGTTTCCCGGGTTCGTAGAAGAACTCCTGCCCAATGCGACCTTCAAGGTGAAGCTCGACAATGGGCACGAGATCATCGCGCACACGGCTGGCAAGATGCGTAAAAACCGCATTCGCGTGCTAGCCGGAGACAAAGTTCTGGTCGAGATGACGCCGTATGACCTCACCAAAGGCCGCATTACTTACCGCTTTAAGTAGGACCGACGCACCTAGGCGGGAAACGTTGCGCCGCGAACTTGCGCGCAGCAAGCCACAGGGTCGACGCGCCGAACAGAAGCCAAAACTCGTTCTTGCGAGCGCCTCGCCGCGCCGTATTACGTTGCTTGCACAAGCGGGCATCGAACCCGACTCCGTGCGCCCTTCGTCGATTGATGAGACGCCGAAAAAGGGCGAGATGCCGCGGAGCCTCGTGATGCGATTGGCTCGGGCGAAGGCTGAGGAAACCAGGGATTTGATCGCCAACGACCGCGATATCGCGGACGGCTACATCCTGGCCGCTGATACCGTCGTCGCCGTCGGCAGGCGGATCCTCGGTAAACCGGCGTTCGTCGAAGAAGCGGTTGCGTGTTTGCAGTTGCTGTCTGGTCGTAACCATCGGGTTCTGACATGCGTCTGCCTGATCACACCCGAAGATCGCGTGCGGTTGAAGGTGGTTGATACCCGGGTGCGTTTCAAGCGCCTGTCAAAAGAAGACATCGAATCCTACGTCGCCTCACGCGAGTGGCGCGGGAAGGCCGGTGGCTATGCGATTCAGGGCTTGGCTGGGTGTTTTGTGCAGAAGCTCGCGGGCTCTTATACCAATGTCGTCGGGCTGCCAGTGACCGAAGTCGTCAGCATGTTGCTCGGTGAAGGCTTCCCGATCCATTTCAATTGGTTGAAAGCTGGCGAGCACGAAACCGAGTGATGTCGTAGCACCTCTTACCCGCGCGCGGGAGTTTTGCCTCTATCGCTGGTGCGGCCAGCGGCAGGGTGGGTCGCAACTTTTCCGGTTCGGTCTCACTGATTGAGCAGGATCAAAACACCAACGATGATCAGGCCAATGCCCAGCGCCTCACGCGAGGCGAGGGACTGTTTAAAAAGATTGCGCGAAACCAATTGCGCGAAGACAATTTCAACCAGGGCGAGGGTGCGGACCATGGCCGCGGATTGCAGCGCGAACGCGCTGAACCACATCTGCGAGGCGAACGCGCCCATGAAGCCAGCCTTCACCGAGGGACGCCACGCCTTCGCCAGGGCCGCTAGAACCGGCCGGTCAAACACGAGCAGGTAAGTCGTCAACAAGACCACTTGGATGGTGAGGCCGGTGGCAAGTGTCGTCGACGCATTGACAAAGAAGTTGGGGCCATCGAGCTTCAGGATCGCGCTGCGGAATCCAATCGCTGACATAGCAAAGAAGCTGGCGGACACGAGACCAAGTAAAATCGGCCGTGGCGCCCACTCTGTGGCTTGTTTGGGCCAGGACATCAGCATCACGCCAGCGGTCGCCAAAGCAATGGCAAGTGCCAGCCCGGGTGTGATTTTGTCACCCAGCACCACCATACCGACCAGCGCGACGTGGACCGGCTCGGTCTTCGACAAAGCGGTGACGACCACAAAGGATTTTTCCTTCATGGCGGCGAGCAAAAGACCGGTTGCGATAATCTGCGTGACGGCGCCGATGGCCGTCCACACGAGCATGCCAACAGTCAAGTGGGGCAAAGAGAGACCCGTGAACCAGAGTGCGAGAGCACAAAACAAGACGCCGAAAGGCAGTCCATAAAGGAAGCGGACGTGCGTCGCGCCGACGGTCCCGAGTGTTTGCGTCAACTCGCGCTGCATGGCGTTGCGGGCGACTTGTCCGCCCGATGCCAGGATTGTGAAGATCACCCAAAGCCAGCCCATAAATCGCCCCCGCTACTTCAGCGTCGGCTCTAGCCGGCGTCGCCGTCTCAACACCAGCCGCAGCCATGCAACGCAGCTCAACCGTCAAGTTGCCAGCGGCCCGTGGCCAAGCGGCACGCGATGCCTTCCGTGCGGCGGTTGGCAACGCCCGAGACCAGCATCACGACCAGATGGCGGCAAACCTGGCCGGCGCTGTCTTTGAACGATTGCGTGGGCTGCATGATGGCCGACAACCGACCGTGCTGGCGGTGCCAGACATAAGTGCTGCCATCACCGACCTCACTCAGGGCGGTGTGGATGGCGTCAAGCGTCGCCACTTCATCGGCATCATCGAGGGTGTTGCGGAAATCAGGGCCGAGAGCCACGGTTTGGTTCCGTGGCGTGAACGCGGGCTCGGCTGCCATGACAAGGCTGGGAGCGAGCAACACAATCGCTGCCATAAATACACCGGCGAATGCCGTCGCGACGACAGCCGGAAGAGTCTCGGAAGAACGCATGACTGACCTACGCAACAACAGACGCCACAGGGACACAACCAACACCGCAGCCCACTGAGCCACGTAGGTTCGAGACTGCCGAAACAAGGTTAAGGCCGCGTAAAGACGTGTCCGGTCGAGTGGCGCTTCACACCGGAACGACGTAGCCATCCCGGCGCGGATCGCAGCCGCCAGTCATCAGGCCAGTTGCCGGATCACGAGCGACGCCGTGCATGCCGCCGACCTTCATATGCCAACCTTCGGTGGGGGTTATGGCGTGGCCGCGTTTGTTCAAGCCGACGAGAACTTCCGCCGACAAGCGCGCCTCGGGATGGATCTCGCGACCATCGAACAAGCGCACGCGCGGCTGCTCGATGGCATCCTGCAGGCCGTGGCCATAGTCGACATACTGCACGAGCGCTTGCACCTGGGTTTGCAGAATGCCGTAGCTACCGGGCGTGCCCAGCGCCAAGACCGGCTCGCCGTTGCGAGTTGAAATCGTCGGCGCCATGCACATCGGCAAGGCGGCGCCTGGTTTCGAGCGGTTCGGCGAGTTGGGCTGCACGTCCGCCCAATACAGGAAATTGTTGAGCGTCAGGCCCGTACCGGGCACGATCACGCCCGAGCCGTAGGGCGAGCCAATGCTGTTGGTCAGGCACACCATGTTGCCGTCGGCATCACCGATCGACATCGATGTGGTGTGGTGCTCGCCCTTGGGCGCACCAGTCCATTGTTCCGTCGGGCCATCAATCGGCTTGCCATCGCGAACCCGCATCCGCAGAGCCGCGATATGCTGGTCTCCGAGCAACTCCGTGAGTTTAGCGGAGGCTGGATTGTTGAAGGCAATCCGATCGCCCGCGGCCACGCGGATGGCGCGCAAAACGGTGTCGACATGTTCGATGCCGTTGTTGGCAAAGGCTTTCAGATCGATGCCATCGAGAATGCGCAGCGCGATCAACATCTGGAAGCCTTCGCACGGTGGCGGCGGCGCATGCACGGTGAGATCGCGATACTTGATGGCGGTGGGCTCGCGCCAGGATTTGCTCACCCATGCCACGGCGGCTTCCAGATCCGTCATCGTCAGTGAGCCGCCGCCCGCTTGCACATGATCGACCGTCGCTTTGCCGAGGGCACCGCCATAGAGGTGGTTGATGCCGTCGCGGGCAATGGCCTCATAGGTCTTGGCCAGATCGGCCTGTTGCAACAGCCAGCCGAGCCGGACTTTGCCGGACCCATCGGTGTAGTTTTTGGCCCAGGGCGCATAGATGTGTGGATATTTTGCGAGCTCGGGTGAGGTAACGTTAGTCTCCTCGACATTGAACTCGGTGACGCCGTAGCCGTCACGCGCAATGGCAATAGCTGGCTGCAGGCAATCGCCCAATGGCAGCTTACCGTACTGCTTGTTCAATTCAGCCCATCCCGCGAGGTTGCCAGGCGTGCCAACGGCGTGCGCGCCACGCTGCAGTTCATCGCGCCTGGTATACTTTTCGTACGGGAACTTCGATGGGATAGGCGGTACGAAATCGAGCGACCGCACGCGTTTTTCTTTGGCGATCCAACAGGTCGCAAGGCCCATGCCGGCCAAGCTCGACATAAACGGTTCGACCACGTTTAGTGTCGATGCGGTCGCGACCACTGCATCAAAGGCGTTGCCGCCGCGGGCCAAAATCTTGGCCCCAGCCGAGGCTGCCAGAGGATGAGCCGCCGCGACAACTCCGTGGCGGGAAGAAACGGTTGGTCGTTTGCCGTGCATGTGGTGCCCCCTACTGTGGAATAGAGAGACTATAGGCCATCCCGGACCGACGCCAAATATTGCTTTATCACACGCGATGCAGCTATGCGTCGCTGAAGGGAGTTGGCATCACCACGTGACAGAACACGGCGCACGCCTCACATCCCGAGTTTTGCCAAGATGGCGGCCAGCTCTTCATCGCCCCCCGCCGGTGGGCTCCATTGGACGTGGATGACGGGCACGCCTTGGCTTGCGAGTTCGGCCGCAAAGCCTTCAAGTCCGACATTGATGACGCGCACGGGCTCGGACAGCAACTTGGCCGCAGCACTGGCTGTCGCCGGTGTCTCAGGCAACTTTGGCATGGTCGTAAACCTTGTAAGCGGCATCGACACCGGCACCGGCAGGCGCTGTATAACCATTGCGGCGCAAAACCGCTTCGAGCGACGCCAGGCAGCGCAGGATGTTCGCTTGGCGACACACGTAGCCCATCGTGCCGATGCGCCAGACCTTGCCATGCAGCGGGCCGAATGACGTGCCGATTTCAATGCCAAAGTCGGTCAACAGTTCGGCACGAACCTTATCACCGTTCGCGATCTGCTTGGGGATCAGTACCCCCGTCACATTGGACATCAGGTGGTTTCGGTCACCATAAAGTTTCAGACCCATGGCATCGAGGCCGGCACGCAGGGCTGAGGAGGCGAGGCGGTGGCGGGCGATGCCTTTGTCCAAACCCTCCTCAAGAACCACGCGGGCGCACTCGCGGGCTGCATAGAGCATCGAAGCCGCTTCGGTGTGGTGGTTGAGCGCGCGCGTCGACCAGTAGTCCATGATCATCGCGAGATCGAAATAGTTCGACTGAATGATCGGGCCGTTGCCCTCGATCATGTCGGGTGGCTTGATGCCGGCTTCAACGTGTTTGCGGTGTTTCAAGATCTCGGCGACGCGCTCGTTGAAGGTGATCGGGGCAATGCCGGGCGGGCCGGACAGGCACTTCTGCAAACCGCAGGCCGCCATGTCGATTTGCCACGCGTCGGTCTCGAAGGCATTGCCGGCAATCGACGCCGTGCAATCGGTGAAGAAAATAGCATCATGTTTGCGGGCGATTTTACCGATCTGTTCAAGCGGTTGCAGCATGGTCGTTGAGGTGTCGCCCTGGCACATCGTCAGCATCCGGGGCTGATGTTTTTTGACAGCGTCCTCGATCTGATCGGGTGAAAACACGGTGCCCCATTCAGCCTCGACCGTGACAACTTTGGCACCGGCGCGTTTCGCAATCTCGGTTTTCAGATGTCCAAAGCGGCCGAAGATGCCAACCAAAACCGTGTCGCCCGGTTGGATGACCGAGGCCATGCAGGCTTCAAGCCCGCCGCGTGCTGTTGCATCAACGCAGAGCGTCCACTCATTCTTGGTTTTGAAGACATGGCGATACAGAGCCATCGTTTGTTGCATGTAACGGCGGAATTCGGGATCAAACTGACCTTGGATCGGCACCGACATGGCCCGCAGCACGCGCGGGTAGACGTCAACCGGGCCCGGCCCCATCAGCAGGCGAGGCGAGGGTTCCAATTCCTCAAACAGTTCGGGCAGCGTCGGCATCGTTGGCTCGCAGATTGAACATGGCAGAATGACTGCTTAAGCGGAAACCGGGGCTGACCGCAACCGGAGCAAGGCCGCGACAGGTTCGCAAGGGCACCATACCGGCCCGTTTAAGTATTGCCTCGCGTCGAGGGTGGCGCTCGGCCGGTATGATTTTTTGCTGGCGCGAGCCGACACGCGTTCCGCGCGCCGGCCGGCTCGCGCGACCGGGATTCCCCCCCAGCCCAGCCCTCCCCCACCAGGGTGGAGGGAGCCAGGCGCCGTATTGCGTGACGGCGCAATTAACCTCAGCCGCGAGTCATGCTAAGATGGCCAGATGATCCGAAAGCGCATCGCCATCCTGATCTCTGGCCGCGGCTCCAATATGGTGGCGCTGATCCAGGCTGCAAAAGCGCCCGATTATCCAGCGGAGATCGCGTTGGTGGTCTCCAACCGGCCGGAAGCCGAGGGACTTGCCAAGGCCGCAGCCGCAGGTGTGCCAACGCTTGTGATTGATCACAAAGACTACGCCAACCGGGTTGCTTTCGAGTCCCGGCTGCATCAGAACTTGTTGGCGCACCATATCGATCTGATCGTCAACGCTGGCTTCATGCGCCTGCTGACCGGCGGGTTCGTCGATCGCTGGCGAGATCGGCACTTGAACATCCATCCCTCACTCTTGCCGGCGTTTCAGGGTCTCAACACCCACGAACGCGCGTTGATGGATGGTGTGCAGATCACCGGCTGCACGGTGCATTTCATCCGGGTCGAAATGGATTGCGGGCCGATCGTTGCGCAGGCCGCCGTGCCGGTTTTGCCAACGGATACCGTCGATACCTTGTCAGCCCGCGTGCTGGCGGCAGAGCACAAGTTGTATCCCCATGCTCTGCGACTGGTCGCGTCGGGGGCGGCTCGGGTCGAGAACGAGCGCGTCGTGTTTCAGATCGGTCCAGCGCCGCCGCCGACACTGATCTGGCCGCCAGTCCTGACCGGGCTGTAATGAGTGACTCATGCCGCGGCTTCGCCCAAACCGGGCAAGAGGCTGTGTCCGGCGGCGGTGGTAATGGCACCCGTTGAGATCAAATCAGCTGCGGCACGCAGATCAGGCGCGAGAATGCGATCATCACCCAAGGTCGCGATGCGAGCGCGGGTGACGGCCATGACGCGCTCCAGTGAAGCGCTGGTCTTAAGACCTTTGGTTTTGCCCCGTCCTTGCAACTTCTCAAGTCCAAAGCCTGCCTTGCGCAGATCAATGCCTTGAGCCGCAACCAACAGCTCGATACCGATGATCTGCGCGAGATTGCGCGTCATCTCCAGCAACCGACGCGCGCCGTGCGCCGCCATCGAGACGTGATCCTCGATGTTCGCGCTGGTTGGCGTCGAATCGATGGATGCCGGATTTGCGCGTTGCTTGTTTTCAGCATACAGTGCTGCGGCCGTCACTTCAGCGATCATCAGGCCTGAGTTTAGACCAGGTGTTGGCGACAAGAACGCAGGCATCCCGAAATTCAAAGCGGGGTCAACCAGTGTTGCAATTCGTCGCTCGACGATGGCACCGATTTCGCTGATCGCCAGCGCGATTTGATCGGCGGCAAAAGCCACGGGTTCAGCGTGGAAGTTGCCTCCCGACAGAATTTCGCCAGTTGCAATGATGACCAGCGGATTATCTGTGACGGCATTGGCCTCGATGGCGAGGACGTGCGCCGCTTGTGATAAAAGATCCATCGCAGCTCCCATCACTTGGGGCTGACAGCGCACGCAGTAAGGGTCTTGCACCCGATCGTCGCCATCGACGTGGGCGTCGCGGATCTGGCTGCCGTCCAGTAAACCCAACAGAGCGCGCGCGGCTGCAATCTGTCCGCGCTGGCCGCGCAGCGCGTGAATCTCCGGCCGGAACGGCGTCGTCGAACACATTCCAGCGTCCACGGACAGCGCACCGGTAACGAGTGCCGAGCGCGCCAACCGCTGCGCTTCGAACAATCCAGCCAGCGCATAGGCGGTGGAAAACTGCGTGCCGTTGATCAGTGCCAAACCTTCCTTGGCAGTGAGCACAACGGGCTTTATGCCTGCGTCACGCAACGCCATCCCACCCGCCACGACCTTGCCGGCAACCCTGGCCTCACCCTCACCAATCATCACCGCCGTCATATGAGCCAGTGGCGCAAGATCACCTGAGGCGCCGACCGAGCCTTGCTGCGGCACAAGTGGCAGAATGCCGGCAGCCAACATCCGTTCCAAGGTCTCAATGACCACCAGCCGAACGCCTGACGCGCCGCGACCGAGCGAGATGACCTTCAGCGCCATCATCAAGTGAACGATCCGGTCGGGCGTCGGATCGCCGACACCACAGCAATGCGAAAGGATCAGATTGCGCTGCAATTTCTCGGTATCCGAGGCTTTGATGCGCTGCTTCGCCAACGCGCCAAAGCCCGTGTTGACGCCGTAGACAGCGGCTTTTCCAGCGGCCGCTTGCGCGACGATGGCCGCACCTTGGGCGACTTTGGCATGCCACGCAGCATCGAGTTTGACCGGCGCTTGATGGCGGTAGATAGCGCGCAGCATGCCGCGTGTGACGGCCGCAGGAACAACAATCAGAGCTTTGGTCATTGGCCCATCCAAACGCGTTTGTACAAGGGGTTGAACCCGATTCGATAAACCAATTCCGCTGGCTGATCGATGTCCCAGATCGCGAGGTCACAGGCCTTGCCAATTTCAAGCGTGCCGATGTCATCCAGCCGCCCCAGCGCACCCGCGGCATTGCGCGTCACGCCGATGAGACATTCGTCGACGGTCATGCGGAACAAAGTAGCCGCCATGTTCATGGTCAGCAGCAGCGACGTCAGCGGCGATGATCCAGGATTGCAATCGGTGGCAATGGCCATCTGCGTTCCAGCCTTGCGGAACAGCGCAACCGGCGGCACCTGCGTCTCTCGAATGAAGTAGTAAGCGCCGGGCAGCAACACGGCGACTGTGCCCGCCTTGGCCAGTGCTGCGGCACCCTCCGCATCGGTGTATTCGAGATGGTCGGCCGAAAGTGCGTTGTAGCGTGCGGCTAAGGCTGCGCCCCCGAGATTGCTTAATTGATCCGCATGAAGCTTAACGCGCAATCCGGCCGCACGGGCTGCATCGAAGACGCACGTCGTCTGCGCCACCGAGAACGCGATGCCCTCGCAGAACGCATCGACCGCCGCAGCCAAATGTTCGCGTTGGATCGCTGGAATGATCTCACGACAAACGCGATCGATGTAGGCGTCCTTGTCGCCGTTGGCCTCCGGCGGCAGCGCGTGTGCGGCCAGGAGTGTTGGCACAATATGGACGCGATGCGGGGTTTCCTGCTGCAAGTGACGCGCCGCCTGCAGTTGCCGCCGCTCGGTCTCCAGATCGAGCCCATAGCCGGACTTGATTTCCACAGTCGTCACACCCTCGGCGATCAGCGCGTCGAGCCGAGGCCGACTTTGCGCCACCAAGTCGTCCACGCTCGCGGCGCGTGTCGATGTCACCGTCGAGATGATGCCGCCGCCGGCCCGCGCAATCTCTTCGTAGGTGGCTCCGGCAAGGCGTTGCTCAAACTCCTTGGCTCGGTCGCCGCCATAAACAAGGTGGGTATGGCAGTCGATCAGTCCAGGCGTGATCCAGCGACCCGCACAATCGATCCGCTCGGCTGCATCAAACGACCCGGGCAGATCGCGCATCGCGCCGACCCAAGCGATGCGCCCGCCTCGACAAGCGATTGCGCCCTGTTCAATGACACCAAGCCCTGGTCGATCCGACGCCATCGTGGCCAGCCGCGCATGCGTCCAAAGTCGGTCGGGTTGCATCGGGCCTCCAGCGATCACGAGCCGCGCTCCAAAATTTCTGCTTCACAACCGGGTTGTGTCGCGCAGCCAAGCACTCCATCCTGGCCGCCAGAACAAACGCTAGGTGCGAGGCAGGCGGTGGTCAAGGTTCGATACGATGCGGTTTGGCGCAACGGAGCGTGGGTGGCCGACGCCGAGGTTGAACACGCACATGCACCGAGAGGCACGCCCGGCTCAGTCCGCGGCTTTGCCATCCCCGGCCTGACCAGCCTTCACAGTCACGCCTTTCAACGCGGCATGGCCGGACTTGCAGAGATGCGCGGCACCAATGAGGCGTCGTTCTGGACGTGGCGCGACGTCATGTACAAATTCCTCGATCAGCTCAACCCAGACGATGTCCACGCCATTGCCGCCCTGGCTTACGTCGAAATGGTCGAACGCGGTTTTACATCAGTGGTCGAATTTCACTATCTGCACCACGATGTCGATGGCCGGCCATACGGCAATCGAGCGGCGATGGCGGAAGCCCTGGTGGCTGCAGCAGCCGATGCTGGAATCGATTTCACGTTGCTGCCGACACTCTATCGCTTCAGTGGTTTCGGCAACGCAGCACCCGGTCATGTCCAA
>JAYSUN010000416.1:0-11304 GCA_043719045.1 Hyphomicrobiaceae bacterium
GCCGGCCGGTTGGCGCGTGCCCAGAACCGCGCCGAGCGGCCGGCTCCGCGCAGCGGTGTCGGTCGGCGCAATCAAAAGAGCGCGCCGGCCGGTTGGCGCAAAAAGGACAATTTGGCGAGCTTGGCGGCGAGCAAAACGGCGGCTTTGCTGGCCCCGATATCGGCAATGCCTTGGCCGGCGATGTCATAGGCTGTGCCGTGAGCGGGTGTGCACACCGGTGCCTTGAAGCCGCCAATGAGTGTGACGCCACTTTCAAAGCCCATCAGCTTCATCGCGATCTGGCCTTGGTCGTGATACATGGTCTGGACCGCATCAAAATCACCGCGCTTGGCCCGTAGAAAGATCGTGTCGGCCGGGAACGGACCTTGACATTGAATGCCACGCGCTTGGGCCTCGCGAACCGCCGGTTCGATCTGTTCGATTTCCTCGCGACCAAAATTACCACCGTCGCCCGCGTGTGGATTGAGGCCTGCGACCGCAATCCGTGGTCTGGCAAATCCGGCCGCACGCATGCAGCGATCCGTCAACAACAAGCCATTGATGATCGCGTCTTTGGTAATCAGCGCGGCGACTTCTGAAATTGGGACATGCGAGGTAATGCGGGCATTCCAGAGTTGGCCGAGGACGTTGAACTCACGGCCGGGGCCACCGCCTAAATCCTCAGCAATAATTTCGATTTCATCGACATAGTTGGCGTGCCCCAAACGCATCGCGTGCTTGTTGAAGGGCGTGAACGTGACCGCGTTGGCTGTCCCAGCCGCACCTAACTTCAGTGCCATGCGGAAGTTAGCCATCGCAAACATGCCGCCGGCTTGCGAGCTTTCGCCGGTGGTCAAACTGGCAGGGTCGAGATGGCCGAGGTCCAGCACCACGGCGCCGCTCGAAAAATCCGGAGCCCCTTGCTCGATCCGCCATGGCGGCAGTTCGATGGCGACGCGCGCAATCCTCGCGCCAGCATCAAGCCCGCGCCGATCACCAACAACAATGTAATGGGCGGCCGCACGCACGTCCGGGTCGGCCAGCAACTTAGCCGTCAACTCCAGGCTGATCCCAGCCGGGTCGCCCATCGCCAAGGCAAGGATGGGTTTGATGTGTGGCAATGTGCTGATCATCGCAGGCCCCTCATGTAGACGAGGACAGGCATACAGCCGATATGGACGATGTCAAACTGGCGCTGATGCCCTGGAGTCTTGAGATGAGCCACGACAACGCCAATGATAGCGCTGATCAGATGCGCCGCGCGATGCTGCGCCTGCCGCTGCACGACTCGATCACCGAAGCCCAGGTCGATGCGCTGGTCGAAACCTTTTACCGCAGGATCTGGAGCGATGATCGCCTGGGCCCGATATTTGCGGCACACGTCACCGATCGTCCGAAACATCTGGCGACAATGAAACGGTTCTGGTCCTCGGTCCTGCTCAAGACCGGTGACTACAAAGGCCGTCCGGTCCCCGCGCATGTGAAACTGACCGAGGTCGTTGAGACCGATTTTCCGCGTTGGCTCGCGTTCTTCCGTGTCAGCGTCAGCGAAACTTTCGATCCCGCAGCAGCTCCCCTCGTCGTCGCAGCGGCCGAGCGCATCGCCCAGAGCTTGTGGTTTGCGATGTTCGGCTCGCATCTCAGTCGGCCACCGACGTTCGCGTAAGGCTGAACGCTGAATGCCGAATGTTCTGCGGTCGGATCGTCGCGGCGTGTGGCTTCATACCGGCGCACAGACGTGTTTGACCCTGCCGCTGGTGCGGACAGGCGCCGCACTTGTCCTGCTTGCGCGAGCCGGGCGGCACGCGGTCAGCGGCAGGACCGGTCCGAATTGTTCCGGTTCGGTAGCACTCAGCCCGTCATGACTTCCTTCACCTTAGTGGCGAGTTGAACCAGGTTGACCGGCTTCTGCAGGAAAGCAAAGGAAGCCTTCGGGTCCAAAGTCTTGTCGAAGGCATCACTCGGATAGCCGGACATGAAAATGATTTTAAGGCCGGGATAGGTCTTGATCATTTCATTGTACATTGTCGGGCCATCCATTTCCGGCATGATCACATCGGAGACGACGAGATCGACTTTGCCGCCGGCGGCTTCCAACACTTCCAAGGCTTCGACGCCTGAGATGGCTTCCAGAACTTCATAGCCTTGGCGCTGCAGCGCGCGAACCGCAAAACCACGGACGCCATCTTCGTCTTCAACCAGAAGCACGCGGCCGGTGCCGGTGAGATCGCGCGGAACTTCTTTTTTCTTGGCCTCAGCCGCGGCTGCAACTTCAGCTTCCTCTTCGGCGGTGACAATGTGGCGTGGCAGGAAAACGCGGAAGGTGGTGCCGCGGCCGACGTCGCTGACGGCGTAGATGAAACCACCGGTCTGTTTGACGATCCCATAAACCGTTGACAGTCCAAGGCCCGTGCCTTTGCCGACATCCTTGGTGGTGAAGAACGGCTCGAAGATCTTGGTCATGACCTCAGGCGTCATGCCCATGCCGGTGTCTTCGGCTTCAATGAGAACATACTCTCCCGCCGGCATACCCGCGCCGCCGAATTTCAGGCTCTCACGCTCGCTGACATTCTTGGCACGCAGACGCAGACGACCGCCGGTTGGCATCGCATCCTTGGCATTGACGGCGAGATTCAACAGCACCTGATCAAACTGTGTGCGGTCCGCTTTCACCGGCCATAGGTCGCGAGTCGGTACATGCTTGACATCTACCTGCTCGCCGATTGTCTTCTTGAACGTGAAGGCGAAATCCTGCAGCACGTCATTGACGGCAAGCACGACCGGCTCAAGCGTCTGCTTGCGCGAGAAGGCCAGCAACTGCTTGACCATGCCAGCCGCACGACGGGCGTTGTCGCGAATTTGAATGATATCGCCATACCCATTGTCGGTCGGGCGACGCGTCTGCAGCAGTAGATCGGACAGGCCAATGATCACGGTCAAGACGTTGTTGAAGTCGTGGGCAATGCCACCCGCCAGCTTGCCGACGGCTTCCATGCGCTGGCTTTGAGCGAACTTCAGTTCCAAAGCTTTCTGTTCGGTCGCATCGGCGACGTAGATGACGGCGGCTTCGCGCGGGTCGACGCCAACGGTTAGCGGATTGATGTGCAGCAGGCGGGCCACTTGGGCTTCAGCACCGGAGCCAACCTCCAGCGGCGAGGTGCTGACGCGCCCGGCGAGTGCTCGTACGATGGCGGCTTCGACAGCGGTGCGCTGATCCTGACCGGCATTGCCCGTCAGGCGCTTGACGATCGAGCGCTGGGTATCGTCGCCATCCGGGAACATGCGTTGGAAGGCGGCATTCGCATTGATGACGGCGCCGGAGTGTTCAATGGTCGCAACGCCGAACGGCGCTGCATTGAACATGCGCTGGAATCGATCGTCAGTGCCGCCTGCCTGCTCAATGCTGCTGTAGCCGACTGTCGCCCGCTTCAAGACCATGACTGTGCGCGTGGCTGACCCATCGCGTCCGGCTTGGATCACCAGTTGGATCGGAACCGCGGTGCCGTCTTCGCGAACCAGATCCAGATCGAACCGAGCTGGCTCTGTTGACAGAGCCTGGGTTGAGCCAATGACCAATTCGGCCGCACCAGCTGAGACAGCATCGGCCAGTGGCATCGGTTTGTGCGGTGCCTTGTCGAGGCCGAGCATGCGCTGCAATGTCGTGTTGAGGTGTGACAGCGTACCGTCCGCAGCCAGAGCGGCAACGCCGATCGGCATCGTGTCGTAATGTGCCAACGCAGCGGCCAGACGCCCCGTCACATCGGTTTCCCGAACCCGGTCGGACGTTATGTCAACCGCGGTCCACAAGGCCATGCGCCGATCATCGGAGACACCGGCCGGAGGATGAAACGGCTTTACGGCGATCCGCAACCAGAGTCCCATAGTCGGTTGATTTGGTACGATCCCAAGCGTCCGCGATGTGCGGCCGAGAGCCGCCACGAAAATATCTTCGCATGCGGACTCGCCGCGTGCAGCAGCCGATGCCAAGCGATAGGCGACATCAGCCGAACCTTGCTGAGCCGATAACAACGCTTCTATGGATGCAGCAGAACGGCCGCGCAACTGGACTGCAGACCGGTTGGCGTAAACGATGCTGCCATCGGCTGCGCTGATCTCAAACGCTTGCTCAGCGTCACGCGTAATGGCGCGTTCCAGGTAGCCAGCGGGGGACGCTGCATCAATGCGCACGTAACCAGCCAGTGTGCCGAACACGAAAAAGAGGCCCGAAACGGCCAACAAAGCCAGCGCTGTCAAACCGATCGACTCAGGACCGATGTAAGCCACCAACGCCGACAAGATCACCACGGCCAAGCCGACGGTCGCGGCGCCCAGTGCAGCCTGTGCAACACGGCCCCGATGCCAACTGGCAGCCTGCACCGCAGCTAACGGCCCGGCTAGATTTTGTTCGATCCCCTGCATCGCCCGGGACCATAGCTGATTCGCTCGCGGTTGAGATTGCATTCGGCGCGACAAGCGCTTGAAATATCGCAGTTTTACAGTCAACCAAGGTGTCACGGTCTGGGAACGCATTACGATCTCGAGGTGGAAGTGCCGAATTCCTGCCAACAAGCGCGGGGAAAATCAGACTGACTGTCTTGCGCTTGCCGTGAAGCCAGTTAAGACGTTGGCAGGGTTAAAACGCTGCTAAAACTCTGTTATGCAGAGGTTAACGACTGGCCTGCTGCGGGGGCGCGGGGTTGCCGGCAAGGCCGATCAGGGGTGGAAACCCTGAGGCTTTATAAAGCTTTGTGCGGTTTCGCTGCAGAGGGCTAGCACTAACTCGGGTGCCGAAATAAAATTGGCGCGAAGTGAGGCGGACGACATGAACTGGCTTCTCATCACACTTTTGCTGTGCATCGCCATGATTGGTGGTGGCTTGTTTTTGCGCAGTTACTTGACCGGTGGCCCGGTGATTCCTGGGTTTGGTCCGAAACCTGCGCGGCGATTGGCGGTTTTGGAGCAAGCCTCAGTCGATGGGCGGCGACGGCTGATTCTCATCCGGCGCGATAATGTCGAGCACTTGATCATGACGGGCGGGCCAGTCGATCTGGTCGTCGAGACCGGCATCGGTGCTGCGCCGGTTCGGACCCGGCCTCTGTTGACGGAAGCTGAAACGACTAAGCCGCCAGTTGCATTTGGCGCTCGCACCGCACGCCCCATTGGCCAAGCCGCCGGCGAGTAAGTATGATACCAGGATTGGTCGTGCAGCCCAGCTACCCGGTGGTTAGAGCGGTTGCATGTGACTGACCATTCGATTGCGTGCCTGTTCGAGTGGGCGCAAATCCAAACGCGCCGAAGCGGATATGCGCGTTTCGACATGGTCAATTCGTCGCTGTAAAGACGCTGTGGAAATGAGTGCGAGTGGGTTCGAGATGGCAGTGTGGATGCGGTTCTGGTTGGTTGTTCTTGGAGTTGTGCTCGGAGCCGCGGTCACATCTGCGCAACAGACGACCCCTCAGCCTTCGGCCCCTCAACCCTCGAGCCCTGCAGCCGGTGGCAATCCAGCACCAGCCGCAGCGCCATCCGCCACGCCACCACCAGCGGTGACAGCGCCTCCGGCCGCGGCTGCGACGCCGACCGCGCCGCCGCTCCCGAAGGAGGTGATGGAGCCGATCAAACGCCTCTCCGAAAGTGTTGCGGCTGCTGAGAAATCCATCCAACAAATCAAGGAACTCGAGGGCGAGCTGCAACGCGTGCGTGGTGATGTCGAACGCATCATCTATGAATCGACCGCGACCGCTGAAGCGTTGCGCCCGCAGTTGGTCGAGGTCAAAGGTCTGATTGAAAAACTCGGACCGCCACCTGCGGCAGGCCAACCGCCGGAATCGGCGACGGTTGCGTCCGAGCGCGCCAGTCTGAACGCCCAGGCGGCCGCACTCGCCGACGCCATCAAGACCACCGAGATCGCTTGGAGCCGCGCGAAGCAGATGATCGAGCGGATCACTGCGTATCGGTATCAGCTGTTCACGCGCAACCTCTTCGAACGCCGGCAAAGCCCGATGCTGCCCGCGCTTTGGCGTGACGTTGGCGAGCGGACGGAGAGCGTCACCAGCCGGGCGCGTTACTACGGTGGAGATTGGCTAGGGTGGGCCCAGAAGAAGGCAGGCTCGCTCTGGCTGTTGGCTGCCAGCGTTGCAGTGATGTTCACGCTGTCGATGATGTTCAAGCTGAGGATGATTGCGCCCCTGATGGTTCGACCGGTCGAACCACCCGCATTTTTCGCACGCGTTGTGCGCGCTGCATGGCGGGCGCCGATGGCTATGATCGCGCCTGTGGCCGCCGCCATCGTGACATACGCAACGCTGGATAATCTTGATCTGCTGTATGGTCCCTGGGACGCGTTTGGAATGACCATCCTGAATGGCGCGTTGTTGTTTACAGCGGCCTCAGCCTTGACGACAGCGGTGCTGGCGCCGCGTCATCCGTGGTGGCGACTTGTGCCGGTCTCCGACACGACCGCCCTGCGTCTGTCGTTCTTCATCAAAGCTTTCGTTGCGATCTACGTGCTCGACAACGTGCTGACTGATTTTGGTCGCATCATCTACGTGCCGCTGACTGTGACAGTGGCGCAGGCCTTTGTCACAAGCATGATTTTTGTTGGCCTGCTTGTGGGACTTCTGCTGATGCCGTTCGAACCTCAAGTGGGCGCGGACCGGCCGGTCAATGGGCACCACGACGGCGCGGTCGCAACCGTCGTCTCGCGTCATCGACCGTTGTGGTTGAAGGTGCCGTTGTGGCTGTTGGCCACCTTGATCCTGATTTCGGCAATGCTCGGCTACATCGCGTTGGCGCGCTTCACTGCGCATCAATTGGTGATGAGCGGTGTGGTGCTGACGACGGTCGGTCTCCTGTATCTGGCGATCCGAGCCGTGACCCGCGGGCGCGAAGACGGCACGCACATGCTTGGCGCATTACTGAGTAAAGGCTTCGGTCTGGATGGTGTTCGTCAAGTCCAGATCTCACGTTTGGTTGAACTGGCACTGTCACTGGCGCTGGTGATGCTGGCGATCCCGGTGCTGTTGCTGCAGTGGGGCTTCTCGGGTGCTGAAATTCGCGATTGGTCACGGTCGCTGCTGTTCGGTTTTGAACTCGGTGGTTTCAAGATCTCGCTGGCGCGAATTTTGCTCGGCGTGATGTTGTTCATTTTCCTGCTGTTTATGACCCGCCTGGTTCAGCGCATCCTGCGCGAGCGCTTTGTCCAGCAGCAGCGTGTGGACACGGGCGTCGCGAACTCCGTCGATACAGCCGTTGGTTATGGCGGCATCATTCTGGCGGCCCTGATCTCGATATCCTTTGCTGGTTTCGACATTACCAATCTTGCCATTGTCGCGGGCGCTCTCTCGGTGGGCATCGGTTTTGGCTTGCAATCGATCGTCAATAATTTCGTCTCGGGCTTGATCCTCCTCGTCGAGCGGCCGATCAAGGTTGGGGATTGGGTTGTTCTCGGCGACATGCAGGGCAACGTCCGGCGCATCTCGGTGCGCTCGACCGAGATCGAGACCTTTGACCGGGCCAGCCTGATCGTACCGAACTCTGAATTGATCTCGGGCCGCGTGTTGAACTGGACGCATCGAAACCAGCTCGGTCGCGTCGTGATCAAAATCAGTGTTGATCCGATCGCGGATCCTCAGCTGGTGATCAATCTGTTACTCAACGCGGCGCGCAACCAACCTGAACTTTTGCGACAACCCGAGCCAACAGCCGGTCTCGATTACTTCGGCTCGGACCGGCTGGATTTCTCTCTTCGGGCAACACTGGCTGACGTCAATCACGGCGGCCGCGCGCAATCTGAGTTGCGCTTGGCCATTCTTCAGGGCTGCCGCGAACTGGGCCTGATTGCCAGCATGCGGCCGTCTTTTCCAGAAGCGCGGACGCCGGCCCAAGTGCCCACGACCGTACCGTTCCTGCCGCAATCAACCGCAGCCTCGCCCACCGCCCCGGTGATCACGCCACCGCCGCCCGTGCGTGTCGGTTGAGGCGAAAAAACCGCTAACTCGAGTCCCTTTCATGGCCCTGGCTGCGTTGCCGAGTTTTGCCCAACGCCTCCGGCGCGAAATGGGGCCTGAGGGTGGCGACGTTCTATTCGATGCCTTCAGTCGTGGCCGCTATGCGACGGACGCATCGAGTTACCAGATGCTACCGGCGGGCGTTGTTGTGCCGAGAACGATGGCGGCCGCGGTGGTGGCTTTGGCTGCGGCTCGCGATGCCAAGGTGCCGGTGACCGCTCGCGGCGGGGGCACATCGCAATGTGGCCAGACAGTCAATTCAGGTTTGATCATCGACGGCTCAAAGCATCTCAACCATGTGCTCGATCTCGATGTCTCCGGGCGGCGTGTCCGGGTTGAGCCGGGCATTGTGCTGGACGATCTCAATCGGCAACTGAAGCCGCACGGACTTTGGTTTCCCGTCGACGTATCCACGGCATCGCGCGCGACGCTGGGCGGGATGGTTGGTAACAACTCCTGCGGCGGGCGGTCACTCCGTTACGGGACCACGCGTGACAATGTCATCGCCGTTGATGCGGTATTGGCCGACGGCACCGCGGCGCGCTTCAGCGAGGTGGCTCCGGACTTGTCTGACCTCTCGGCCGCGAGCCCGGTCGCTGATCTCTATCGCGATATGCTGGCACTTGGCGCCCGGGAATCGGATGAGGTGCAAGCGCGTTTCCCAGCGGTGCAACGGCGCGTCGGGGGCTACAACATCGATGCACTGCGGCCAGGGAAAAACCGGCTCAACATGGCGCATCTTCTGGTTGGATCGGAGGGCACGCTGGCCTACACGACCGCGCTGGAATTGAAGCTATGGCCCGTGCTGGGCAAGCGTGCGGTTGCCGTCTGTCACTTCGGCTCGTTTCATCGTGCGATGGATGCAGCGCAGCATCTGGTGAAACTGAAACCAATCGCCGTCGAGTTGGTCGATGCCACCATGATCGCTTTGGCGCGCGAGATCGCGATGTTCAGGCCGACCCTTGAAGCCTTTGTCCGCGGCACACCGCAAGCGCTGTTGCTGGTCGAATTCGATGCAGGCTCGGACGAAAACCGTCGCCGCATGACGCAGCTGGCTGAGCTGATGGGCGATCTCGGTTTCGCCTGGGACAAGCCGGGAGCAGATTTCGGCGGCCTCGTCGATATCTATGATCCCGCCTTGCAGACAGCGATTGCGGACGTGCGCACCTCCGGCCTGAACATCATGATGAGCATGAAAGAAGCGCGCAAACCGGTGTCATTCGTTGAGGATTGCGCGGTGCCGCTGGAGCATCTTGCTGAGTATACAGCCAAGCTGACGGCCGTATTTGAAAAGCACGGCACGCAAGGCACCTGGTATGCGCACGCATCAGAAGGGTGTTTGCATGTGCGCCCGGTGCTGAATTTGAAACTCGACAAAGACTTGAAGGCGATGCGCGCGATTGCCGAGGAAGCTTTCGCGCTGGTGCGGGCGTATAAGGGATCGCACTCCGGTGAACATGGCGACGGCATTGTGCGCTCGGAGTTTCATGAGGCAATGTTCGGGTCACGGCTCACCCGGGCGTTCGAGGCGATCAAGGATCGGTTCGACCCGCACGGCTTGCTCAATCCTGGAAAAATCGTGCGTGCGCCAAAATTCGATGATCGCGCCGTGTTGCGCTACCACGCTGACTATCAAGCGGCAACGGTCACGCCGGCGTTGGATTGGTCAGACTATCCAGGAGCTGGTGCTGGGCTGCAGGCGGCCGTCGAGATGTGCAACAATAACGGCGCGTGCCGCACAGATGCCGGCGGCGTCATGTGCCCAAGTTATCGGGTCACTCGGGACGAAACGCATGTGACACGTGGGCGAGCCAACGCACTTCGGCTGGCGTTATCAGGGCAGCTTGGCGTGGATGCACTCGCGTCAGATGCGATGGCCGAGGCGATGCAGTTGTGTGTCTCGTGCAAGGCCTGCAAGCGTGAATGCCCGACCGGCGTCGACATGGCACGCATGAAAATCGAGGTTCAGGCCGCACGCCTGGCGAAGCACGGCATGAACCTGCGGGATCGGCTCATCGGCTATTTGCCACGCTACGCGGCTTGTGCGGCGCGCGTGCAATGGTTGCTCAATCTGCGCGATCGCGTGCCGGGATTGGCCGCACGGACCGCGCGCATCACCGGCTTCAGCGCCCAGCGGACATTGCCGATGTGGCGGCGTGACGTGTTTCAGTCCGGACCCGAACGAAGCATCGGCGACCCGGGTAAAACGGTGGTCCTTTGGGCTGACACATTTAACCGCGCCTTCGAACGCGAGAACCTCGATGCGGCGCGGGCCGTCTTGGTCGCGGCGGGCTATGATGTGCACGTCGCCAAGCCCATCGACGGGTCGCGTCGGGCTTTGTGCTGTGGGCGGACGTTCCTGTCGGTCGGCCACGTGGCGGCCGCTCGGATCGAAGCGCAGCGCTCAGTCTCAGCCTTGTTGCCCTTTGCTCAAAAGGGGATCCCGATTTTGGGGTTGGAGCCGAGCTGCCTGTTTTCGTTCCGGGACGAGATTCCAGCGCTCCTGTCCGGAGACGCTGCAAAAAACGTGGCCTCGCAGACGTTCCTGTTTGAGGAATTTATCGCGCGCGAGGCTCAAGCCGGACGCTTACAGCTGGCGCTCAAGCCGGTGACCGAAAAATTGCTGTTGCACGGCCATTGCCACCAGAAAGCCTTCGGTACGATGGGCGCCGTCGAAGCGACAGTGCGTTTGATCCCCGGTGCCACCGTCGAAACCATCGAGACCAGTTGCTGTGGCATGGCCGGTAGTTTCGGCTACCAAACTGAAACAATCGAGACATCGAGGGCCATGGCGGAGCTATCACTGCTGCCGGCCGTGCGCGCAGCTTCGGCGGACACTATCATCGTTGCCGATGGCACGTCTTGCCGTCACCAGATCGCAGACGGCGCGCAACGCCAAGCGATCCACGTCGCACGCGTGTTGGCGCAGGCGTTGGTGTAAGCGGCCGACATCGTCGTCGGTCACGGTCGTCTTTTGTTTGCAGTGCGAGGACCGCTGAACGGCCCCGCCTTATGATCACGCGTCGACGCTGGCGTTGAGCGCATTTTCCTGGATGAACTCGCGACGTGGCTCGACGACGTCGCCCATCAGTTTGGAGAAGATCTGGTCGGCTTCGTCGTTGTCGCCGAGCTTCACCTGCAGCAGCGTCCGGCTTTCCCGGTCGAGTGTGGTTTCCCAAAGCTGATCCGCATTCATCTCGCCGAGACCTTTGTAACGCTGCATCGAGATGCCCTTGCGGCCCGCCTCGAAGACAGCGTCGAGCAACATGCGCGGACCATAAACTGGCTTATCCTCGCCTTTGCGGCGGATCACGGCGGG
>JAYSUN010000417.1:0-3901 GCA_043719045.1 Hyphomicrobiaceae bacterium
AGAGCAGATCGCGGCGATAAGCGCGGACGCGCGGTCGTGATGATAAAGGGCGTAGCGGTGTCATGTCGAACCTACGGACGGTGCGCCGCAGCCCGAGCGGCAGGCAACCGCCACCAGGGAACAGCCGGTTGATCGTGGTGCTCGTGGTGATAGCCGAAGTGAAAACAGGTCATCAGCGACAGCCATGTTGGCAGATTGCTCGAACGCGAGCGATGCCGATCCGTGAAGGCGTCAAGGCCGGGGCGATGCGGCAGATAGGTGCCGAAACTGAACAGCTGTAGCGATGATAGAACTGCGGGGAGCGCCCAAAACACCAGTAGGTTGGACATTGGTGCCTGCAAGATGCCGACATAAACGCCGACCAGAACCGTTAGAACCGCCAACTCGCGCGGGCCGAAGTAATGGGTCATGAAATTCAGATACCAGCGCCAAAACCCATGCGGCGGGCGCGGATCATAATCCGGATCATCTGCAGTGCCGGCATGGCGATGATGTTGATGATGCTCGCGATTGAGTGAGGTGTAGCGGAAACCGGCGTACAAGCCGAGGCAGAGCTGCCCAACGGCCCAGTTTAACCGCGGGCGAAATGGCGCGAGTGAGCCGTGCATCGCATCGTGCGAGACAATAAAAAGACCCACCGACAACCAGCACAACAATGCCACCAGGAGACCAGCTTGCCACCACGGTTTGGCCGAAAAGTCGAAAAAGAAAACCCCATAAACATGCGCGACCACAAAGGCGGCAATGATTGCTACCGCCAAGCCAAGTCCAATAGCGGTTTGGCGCCCTGTCGAGAGCGGCGCGAGCCGGTGTGCTGTCTCAGTCGTAGTCACGGTTTCAACCACCTGAAATCCTTGGCGCACGTGCCACTAACTGGTCGATCAGGTGACGGACAAACCCGGCCGTTGGTCCAACATCGCCACCGGCAGCCTCCAAATGCGCGAGCGCAACTGCCACGTGCGCATCGGCGTGCGCCTTGGCCCGGCCGACACCAAGGAGCGTCACGACCGTGACCTTCGACGTATCCTGGCCGACGTCTTTGCCGGCGATTTCAATCGTGGCGTATGCATCCAGGACGTCATCGTAGGTTTGGAAGGCCAAGCCCAACTTGGCGCCGAAGTCGCGCATATGAAGCACTTGGGTTTCTGTTGCATCTGCGATGCGAGCACCGGCTTCGGCAGCAAGTGTGAACAAAATTCCGGTCTTGCGCGCGTGCATCACTTCGACGTCAGAGACGGTGTCGATCCGGCCCGCTTCGCGCAAGTCCTGCTCTTGGCCGCCGACGAGCCCGTTCGGGCCAATCGCCTCGGCCAGCGCTGACGCAAGTTGCCCACGCAAACGATCCGCCAGCACGACATCTCGGGCAACGCACAAAAACGCATGGTTCATCAAGCCAACGGCCGCCAACACTGCCGTGTCCTCACCGTAGATTTTATGGGCGGCGGGGCGGCCGCGCCGAATCGCTGCATCGTCCATGCAGGGAAGATCATCCAGAATCAGAGACGCTGCATGCACCATCTCAATCGATGCAGCCATAGTTTCAGCGAGCTTTGGATCAATGCCGAATTGCCGAGCGACGAGGCACGTAAGAATACCGCGCACGCGTTTGGCCGGTGCCAACAGGCCATAGCGCATGGCCTCGACCAAGCGAGCAGGTCCAGGCGTCGACGCAGGCAAGGCATCTTCCAGTTTGTGTTCGACAGCGGCCTTGATCAGGACCGGCAGACTTGCCATGCGCGAGCCTGCAGCCTCAGATGGAGTTTGGACAAGCCGTATTGGCTGCGGATCGGCCACGTTTGCTGTATTCCATGTTTTCGCCGGCGAACTCGCCAGAACCGAACCGTTATCTGGCACCGTATACGGTCCGCGTCTACGGCTCGACCGGCGCAATGAACCATAAGCCGTGCTATCTTTTCGGGAAAGCTAAACCAAAGCCAATGACAGATATCGCACGACGTAAGTCAGAACATATTGATATCGTGCTTGAGGGTCTGGCTGCAGGGGCTCCCCGATCGGCAGGCTTTGACGGCATGCGTTTCGCTCATGTGGCGCTGCCTGAACTCCATCTCAACGATGTCGATGTTGCCGTAAAGTTCTTAGACAAAACCCTCGCAGCACCGTATCTTATCAGCTCGATGACAGGCGGCCCAGATCGCGCCGAGCACATCAATGCTGCGCTCGCAGAGGCCGCGGGCGAACTTCAGATTGCGTTGGCCGTTGGCTCACAACGCGTGGCCCTCGAAGATGCCGGACATGCCGGTTTCGACAAACGCCTCCGCCAGCGTGCCGGGAACATTCCACTGCTTGCCAACTTCGGCGCGGCCCAACTCAAGACCTGGCATGGCCCCGACATGGCCGAACGGGCCATGGCTATGATCGATGCCGACGCTCTGATCATCCACCTGAACCCACTCCAAGAGGCAGTCCAGTCCGGCGGTGACCGCGACTGGGCTGGGCTGATCGCGAAAATCGAACAAGTCGCCCGCCGCATCTCGAAACCGGTCGTGGTCAAAGAAGTTGGCAATGGTATTTCCGGTGTACTTGCCAAGCGGCTCGTCGATGCCGGCGTCGCCGTGATCGATGTGGCAGGCGCGGGCGGTACGAGTTGGGCCGCCGTAGAGGGCGCGCGGGCTGAATCTGCCCATATGCGCGCGGTTGCCGCCGTGTTCCATGACTGGGGTATTCCGACCGCCACGGCCGTATCTGAAGTGCGCGCCGCGTGCCCAACGATTCCATTGATCGCCTCAGGCGGCATCAAGAACGGCGTTGATGCGGCCAAAGCCATTCGCCTGGGCGCTGATCTCGTTGGACAAGCCGCTGGCGTCCTTGCGGCCGCGATCGAGGGGCCGGAAGCAGTAACCGCGCATTTCCGCATTCTAATTGATCAGTTGCGTATAACAGCCTTCTGCACGGGCAGCTCAGATCTTGCAGCCCTCAAATCGGCCCGCCTGTTGAGCCCTTAAGACAGGGCGGCTTGACTGTTCGTTTCGTCAATTGTGAACGGACACTGCGATCGGTGTGACCAGCGGCTGCCTTGTTCGCCTCGGCGAACGACGTTAGGTGTGACAGAAAACACGGGTCAATCGAGGACACGCATATGCCGATCGCCTCCACCCTGCGACTCGCTGGCCGCACCGCGCTTGTCACCGGCGCCACACGGGGCATCGGCCGTGCCGTCGCCTTGGCGTTGGCACGAGAAGGCGCGCATTTGATTTTGACCGGCCGCACGGCCGGGGCTTTGGAAGAGGTCGACGACGAGATCCGCCAAGTCACTCAGGCTATTCCGGGTGCGGCCCAGGGCGGCGCGACGTTGCTGACACTCAATCTCAAACATGGCGAAAAGATCGATGGCCTAGGGCCGACACTGTTCAACCGCTTTGGTCAACTCGACATCTTGATTGCCAACGCTGGCGTCCTCGGACCATTGTCCCCGCTCGGGCACATCACCACGGACGCATTTCTCGAAACCATTGACATAAACTTGACCGCCAACTGGCGTTTGATCCGCACGCTCGACCCGCTGTTGAAGAAATCTGATGCAGGCCGCGCCGTGTTTGTAACCAGTGGTGCGGCGTCTGGTAAGAACGCGTATTGGGGGCCTTACGCGGCATCGAAAGCGGGCCTTGAGGCATTGGTCAAGACCTATGCCCGGGAGTGCGATGCGTCGACTGTGCGAGCCAACTTGATTAATCCAGGCCCGATTCGAACGCGCATGCGTGCGAAGGCGTTTCCCGGTGAAGATCCAATGACCCTAAAAACGCCAGAGGATATTGCACCGGCGTTTGTTCGCTTTGCAGTGCCACAGTGCACCGACAACGGCGTTATTCTCGACTTTAAAACGGGTGAGCTGCGTTGAAGTCGCCGCACCAACCTCGTGTGGCGTCGCGCCTTGGTTGATCGG
>JAYSUN010000418.1:0-3879 GCA_043719045.1 Hyphomicrobiaceae bacterium
ATCAAGGTGGGCGCGGTACATGTCAACGAAACCTCGAGCTCGCGCGTCGATTCGATGCCTTACGGCGGCATGAAAGACAGCGGCTTCGGCCGCGAAGGCCCGGCCTACGCCGTGCGCGAAATGACCGATGAACGTGTCGTGACGATCAGCTTATGAGCAAAGCCACCCCACCCACCGCCGTGTCGCGGCCCAGGCCCGAATGGCTGGCATTGCGTACCGAAGAAGCCCTCGAGCCCGAGTTGCCGATCATCGATGCGCACCACCATTTGTGGGACGGTCCGCACCCGCGCTATCTGCTCGATGAGATGCGGGCCGACATTGCCAGCGGTCACAACATCCGGGCCACCGTGTTCATCGAAGCCGGTGGCATGTGGCGCCAGAGCGGGCCGGCGAATCTGAAGCCCGTCGGCGAGGTGGAGTTTGCCAACGGGGTGGCCGCGATGAGTGAGAGTGGTGCGTATGGCAAGACTCGCATCTGCGCCGCCATCGTCGGCTACGCCGACCTTTCTTTGGGGGAAAAAGTCGAGCCTGTGCTTGATGCGCTGATTGCAGCGGGCAATGGGCGATTGCGCGGAATTCGACATAGCGCGGCACATGATCCAGAAGTCCGCATGCTGGCTCCGTTGGGCCTGCTGGGTTCCCAGAAATTTCTGGATGGTTTCGCTTGTCTGCAACGCAAGTCGCTCGGATTCGAGCTTTGGGTCTATCACACGCAGCTCGACGACGCGGTGCAACTCCTAAGGGCATTTCCAGAGGCATCTGTCGTCATCAATCACATCGGTGGGCGCATCGGAATTGGCCAGTATGCCGGGATACAGGCTGAGGTGAACAGGCAATGGATTTCAGGGCTCAAGCAGCTCGCGGCATACCCTAACGTCAGCATCAAGCTCAGTGGCCAGGGGATGCCGTTGGCTGGATTCGGACTCACTGAACTTCCTCTGCCGCCAATTTCCGAAGACCTCGCAAACTTATGGTGGCCACGAATGTCGGCATCTATTGACATCTTTGGCGTAGAAAGATGCATGTTCGCTAGCAATTTTCCTGTGGACAAAGTATCTTGCTCATACATTTCGCTATGGAACGCTTTCAAGCGCATGACAAAGACCATGAGCGATACCGACAGAGCATGGCTCTTCGCGGGCACGGCGGCACGGCAATACTCGCTTCAGTCCTACCTCACTTCAAAATAAAGTAAAAGTTTGCTGCCGCGCTCCTCCAGCACAGCCTCATAAGAGACCATGATGACCGATACAGCATTAATTTCCATCGATAACGCGTACGACCTCGTTGAAAGAGTGATGACCGCCAGTGGTTTGACTGGGCCTGAGGCGAGGCTCGTCTCCGAGCATGTGGTCGGGTGTGAGCTGCGCGGCGTGCTATCAGGCGGCTTCTCGCGCGCTCTCTCGATTGTCGAGCGCCTGAAGGTAGGCGGCGCTGCTGGGCTCATGGTCATCAGCAACGAAACACCGGTGTCTGCATTGATTGATGGCGGTGATCAAGCAGGTTATCTGGTGGCTCATCGGGCGACCCAAATGGCGATTAAGAAAGCCAAGACGGCTGGCATCGCAGTAGTCGCAGCCAACAACACCTGGTACACCGGAATGTACGCACATTACATGGAAATGGTGACCAACGAAGGGCTCGTCGCAATGTGCGTCGGAAGTTCTGCGCCCCGCGTTGCGCCTTTTGGCGCAACTGAAGGTCGATTTGGCACCAACCCGATTGCCTTCGGTTTCCCTACGCAAGACGATCCAATCATCATTGATCTGGCCACATCGGGCTCAATCATTGGTGATTTGGTTTTAGCAGCCCGCCTCGGGCAAAGCATCCAGGCAGGGGTTGCCTACGATTCAACCGGATCGATGACGACTGACCCTGAGGCAGCCCTCAGTGGAGCGCTCACGGTGTGGGGCGGTCACAGGGGTTCCGCGCTGGCGATTGCTGTGCAGCTGTTCGGCATCCTGGCCGGTGGTGGCGCACTACCAGCCGACTACCGCGATTGCGGATTCATCGTCATTGCCTTGAAACCAGACCTCTTTATGCCAGAGAAGGAATTCCGTCAGAAAGTCTCTGACTATGCGCAAATGGTGCGAGCCGCACGGCCTATTGACCCGGAAGTCCCTGTGCGAATGCCGTTCGATCGTTCTGCGGACCACCGAAGAAAGTGCTTTGCACAAGGCTCGCTTTCAGTGCCCAGCTCCATTCTCGCCAGTCTTACCGCTTTGGCACAACGAACAAAGGATGACAAAACACTCAATCTCGACCATTAGCGAAGTTAAACACCACATCGGCGGAAAATTGACCAAATCAAATAAGGAGACAACGTGATAACAATTCAAACGGAAAGCTTCAGGCACATGCAAAGCGTGCAGGGGTGGGGTCATGAGTAATCATTTCGTCCTTCTAGAAAATATCCTGCAGGCCCTGGTGACCAGCGTACTGATCGGCGGTGTTTACGGGCTTTTGTGTGTGGGCCTCGGCTTGATCTTCAGCATCATGCGCGTCATCAACTTCGCTCAGGGTGAATTCATGATGTTGGGCATGTACGCGGCCCTGTTTGCCTTCACTACATTGGGCCTGAGCGCCTTCTTGGGAACGTGGAGCGGTATTGTGGTCAGCGCCCTGTTGGGCGGCGTCACGTTGTACCTGCTGGCCGCGGCCATGCATCCGCTGCTGTTGGCACGTGTCACGGGCGCTCGGGTCAGCGGCACCGAAGGCGATGGCCACTATCCCCAGCTCATCCTCACGCTAGGTATCTCACTGGTGATGGCCAACGGCGGCCTGCTGCTGTTCGGCTCCACCCCTCGCAACGTGCAGACCGAGTTGTCGTCCAACGCCTGGACGT
Source organism: Hyphomicrobiaceae bacterium (assembly GCA_043719045.1). GTDB lineage: Bacteria > Pseudomonadota > Alphaproteobacteria > Rhizobiales > Hyphomicrobiaceae > JABFRJ01. The sequence goes on from JAYSUN010000418.1 coordinate 2,846, forward strand.
TCGAGCTGGGCAACATGCTGCTGTTCCTGAACCAGGCTCGCACGCTGAGTCTGGTGGTGTCGCTGGTCGTCGTGGTGGCGGTCATCTTCTTTATCACGCGCACACGCACCGGCATCAGGCTACGCGCCGCGTCGGACAACCCGGTGGCGGCCAGCTATATGGGCATTGACGTCAATCGCGCGCACCGCAACGCCTTTGCGGTCGGTGCAGGTGTCACGGGCATTGCCGGCGGACTGCTGGCGACGTCCTACCCCTTTCAGCCCTACGTGGGCGGAGAATTCATCGTCATCATGTACACCGGCGTGGTGCTGGGCGGGATGGGCAGCATCAAGGGCGCTTTCTGGGGCGGCATGCTGATTGGCCTGATCCAGCAGATGGCGGCCTTGTTCCTGCCGCTCCAGTTGCAAAGCACGGCAGTTTTCGTCGTCTTCCTGCTGACGCTGCTGCTGCGCCCTCAGGGCCTGTTTGGAAGGAGCACCGACCGTGCCTGAAAATACACTTTCATCCCAAGGCTTGCGCCAAAAATACCTGCTGACGCTAGCGCTGGCAGCCCTGTATCTGGTCGCCTCGGCATTCGTCGAGAACACCTATTTCCGACTGATCCTGGCTCTGATCCCAATCTGGGCCTGCATGGGTGTGTCCTGGAACATCTTCAGCGGCTACTCAGGACTGCTGTCCTTTGGCCATGCGGCTTTCTTCGGCCTGGGTGGCTACGCGGTGGCCATCTTGTTCGTGTTCCTGGGGGTGACGCCCTGGATTGGCATGTTGGTCGGCGCGGGGGCCGGTGGTCTGGCTGGCTTACTGATCGGCGTTCCAACCTTTCGGCTGCGCGGCGTGTATTTCAGCCTGGCCATGCTGGCCTACCCGCTGTCCATGCTCTATGTCTTTGAGTACCTGGGTTTGCATGAACTGGCCATGCCCATGAAGCGTGAGAATGCCTGGGCTTACATGCAGTTCGACGATCAGCGTATTTATGTGTTGCTCGCCACCTTGATGCTCGTGGGCTTCGTGATACTGAACCTGCGCCTGGGTCG
>JAYSUN010000419.1:0-3873 GCA_043719045.1 Hyphomicrobiaceae bacterium
CGTCGAGATCGTCGCACACCTTCAGGAACGGATCGCAGAAATCGTAGATATCGTCGATCAGTTGTGACGGCAGATCCTGGTGCACGCCGCCGACGCGGAAATAAGCCGCGTGCATGCGCGAGCCCGACGCGCGCTCGTAGAAAACCATCAGCTTCTCGCGCTCTTCAAAGCCCCACAGCGGCGGTGTTAAAGCGCCGACGTCCATGGCCTGAGTGGTGACATTGAGCAAGTGTGAAAGGTGACGGCCTATTTCGGAGTAGAGCACGCGGATCAATTGAGCGCGCCGCGGGATTTCGAGGCCGAGCAGCTTTTCGGCCGCCAAACAAAACGCATGCTCCTGGTTCATCGGCGCCACGTAGTCGAGCCGGTCGAAATAGCCGATCGCTTGCAAGTACGTTTTGTGCTCGATCAGCTTTTCAGTGCCGCGGTGCAGCAGCCCAATGTGCGGATCAACGCGCTCGACGACTTCGCCATCGAGTTCCAGGACAAGCCGCAGAACGCCGTGCGCCGCCGGATGCTGCGGCCCAAAGTTGATATTGAAATTGCGGATTTCTGTTTCTGGCATGGCTCGCTCGTGAGGTCGTGAGGTCGTGAGTAGTGAGGGGTCAGTGGTCAGTGGATTGTGTCTTCGGTCATAACGAAAGGCCCTCTCCCACTGACTACCTCACCACTGACTACTGACTAACCTTTGCCTGCCAAAAAAGCTGCAATCACTTCTTCACCGGTTTGCTTCACCGTGTCATTGGCAAATTCGTAGAAGGCCGGCTTGTCGTCGACGAAGATCTCGGTCGTGAGATTGAGGCTCGATTGCTCATTAATGGCGCCTGCCGACAGGTGGTAGATGTCCTTGCCAATGGCCTTCCAGTACAGGCTCGACCCGCACACCTTGCAAAACGCACGCTCGCCGATGTCGGAGGAGCGATAAAAAGCAAGATTTTCGCCGCCATTCATTACCGGCGCGCCCGCAGCTTCTAGGAACAACGAGATGCCGCCCGCCCAGCGATTGCACATGGAGCAGTGGCATGCGGTGACGTCGTGCGACTTAGCAGTGGCTGTGAACGAGACTGCGCCACACAAGCAGTGGCCGCTGATGCTGAATGCTTCGCTCATAAATTACTCCTCGTTCAGCTTACCGGTTGCCAAAAACTCGATGCACACATTGTAGAAGTTGAACACGGACTCGCCCTTCCCTCGCCCTTTGCGCAGTACAGACAACCCCGGCGCTACATCTTGCACTAGAGTTTCCCACTTGCCTTTTCATCCCCTGGCAACACATAGTTGGGGGCTTCCCAGGGGCTTTCGAAATCGAAGTTGCGGAACTCTTGAGTGAGTTTTACGGGCTCGTAGACGACACGCTTTTTCTCGTCGTCGTAGCGCGTCTCGACATAGCCGGTGAGCGGAAAATCCTTGCGCAACGGATAGCCCTGGAAGCCGTAGTCGGTGAGCAGCCGGCGCAAGTCGGGATGGCCCGAAAAGAGAATGCCAAACATGTCGTAGGCTTCGCGCTCATACCAATTCGCGGCCGGAAACACGCCGACGACGCTGGCGACGGGCGTTGCGTCATCAGTCGAGAGCTTGACGCGAATGCGCTGATTGAGGCGCGGAGACAGCAGGTGATAGACGACCTCGAAGCGCTTCTCGCGCGCGGGATAATCGACGCCGCAGATGTCGATCAGGATTTCGAATTGGCACGCAGGATCGTCGCGCAGGAAGGTCAGCGTCTCGACAATGGCCGCTGCGTCACTCGTCAGTGTGAGCTCGCCGCGGGTTACGGCAGCGGTCATTTTTCCCGACATTTTGCTAGTGATGCTTGAACCGAGTTTGCTCAGAGTATTCGTCATGCCATTCGATCCAAAATCTCGTAGGTAAGGTTAGAGCGGTGCAAGCTAGCAAAACGAAATAACGGCTGGTTAAATCAGGCGTTCCATCCCGCGATAGGCCTGCCGAACGTCTGAAGCAAGATAGCGAATTTGATCCCGCATTCCATCCCAATCGGGATCCTTCATACCTGACGGCGAAAACCGCAAGAGGTATCCTCCGAAAGCTCCGTTATCGAATACGCCCCCGTCTATTCCATGTTCGACGAAGACCACAGTGGGTCGGCGTAAAGCGGTGAGTATTCCAGCCTCGATTTGGTTCCAAGGAGTTGGCAGTTTGCCATTCTCGATGGCGCGTTCGTTGGGAGTGCTGCGGCGAGACACGCCTTTGTCGAATTCGACTTGACTAAACCCCATGATCACGCCGCCGTAGCAGGCGCGAGCGAGAAAACAAACCTCGGTCAACGGATCCGTACGAGGATAATCACTTCGACCCAGCGAGCGAGATTGCAATTTTTCCTCGACAAGAGACTGCATAACGAAGTCGTAAACGGCTTGCTGGTCCGTGTTCAAGACGCTAGGTGCCGAGACAAAAACTGGAATTGCAAAACTCACATCCTCCCCCTCCCCGACGACGTGCCAATTACCGCTCGATCGTACCGGTGCGCCTGATCTTACGCTGGAGCAGCAGCACGCCATAGAGCAACGCTTCGGCGGTCGGCGGGCAGCCGGGCACGTAGATGTCGACGGGCACGATGCGATCGCAGCCGCGCACGACGGCATAGGAATAGTGATAGTAACCGCCGCCGTTGGCGCAACTGCCCATCGAAATCACGTAACGCGGCTCGGGCATCTGGTCGTAGACCTTGCGCAATGCTGGCGCCATTTTGTTGGTCAGCGTGCCGGCAACGATCATCACGTCAGATTGGCGCGGGCTTGCGCGGGGCGCAAAGCCGAAGCGTTCGAGATCGTAGCGCGGCATCGAGGCTTGCATCATCTCCACGGCGCAGCAGGCAAGCCCGAAGGTCATCCACATCAGCGAGCCCGTGCGCGCCCAGTTGATGAGGTCGTCGGTCGTGGTGACGAGGAAGCCTTTGTCGGCAAGCTCGTTGTTGACGTCGGCCAGAAACGGATCGCGCGCCAGCACCGCATTGCGGTCGGCGCTGCGCTTGGCCAGCACTCCGCTACCGCTTTCTTTAGCGCGATCGTAGGTGAACGCGGGCGTAAACTCTGGCGGCAGGATCAATCCCATTCGAGCGCGCCCTTTTTCCACTCGTAGATAAAGCCGATAGTCAATACGGCGAGAAACACCATCATGGACCAGAACCCGAAGGCGCCGATTTTCTTGAACGCGATCGCCCACGGAAACAGGAAGGCAATTTCGAGATCGAAAATAATGAACAGGATCGAGACCAGATAGAAGCGCACATCGAATTTCATGCGCGCGTCGTCGAAGGCGTTGAAGCCGCACTCGTAGGCCGACACTTTTTCAGGGTCGGGGTTGCGCACCGCGACCAGAAACGGCGCCAGCATCAGTACGCCCATGAAGCCGAGCGACACGGCCAGAAATACGACCAGCGGCAGGTATTGGTTGAGCAGTAGATCCATCGGGACCTCGATTGAGCGTTCAGACCGGGTCAGCATAAGCCTCACGCTCGCGCGAGACAAATCACCCTTAACGCGGCCAGCTATCGCAGGTAGGGGCAGCGGGTGCAACCGCGCAGGCGATACGGCTGAGCGAGCAGGCTAACTTCGCAACCAATATGCTACTAGGGCCAGTATCGTTAGTGGGATACCAAGCCAAGGGATTGTTTCTATAAGACCAATCAAAATTGTTAGAATGCAGCCGATGCCGGCGTAAGCGAGCAAATCTGCAATAAGGGATATCCCGATCATCATCATCGCCGTTCATCCCGCCACCTCAAGGAAACCTAGGGCCCGCATGGGCCTCAGGCACCAAGGGTGCCCGGGGTGCAAGCGCCGCCCGGCCGGAGACGCCTGAGCGTAGCGAGGATCAGCGGCGTGAGGCAAAAATGGATTGGCGCGAGAGACGGGA
>JAYSUN010000420.1:0-3858 GCA_043719045.1 Hyphomicrobiaceae bacterium
GTTTCTCGGATCAACGACAGGGCTGGTTGTTTGTCTCGCGATTGCCGCCGTGGGTGGCTGGCTGCTGTGGTCGCATACGGGGCATGTCCTGTCGGCCCTCCCATTTTTCCTGTTACTCGCCTGCCCGCTCATGCACTTGATGCATCGTGGACAGGCTCAGCACGGGGTCGACCATAGCAGAAATACAAACCTCCCAACCGACGACAAGCCCGGTGGGTAAGATGCCAGTATGAGGCTTTTGCAAACGAAATCGGAACCATCAGCAACGGAGCACTCGAGATGATGTACGATAATATGCTGTGGGGAATGGGCTGGAGCCATCTCCTCGGCCTGATCCTAATTGCGCTCGCTATTGCCGCGCTCGTAAAATATGTGGTCTTTCGGTGAAGCCATCTGTCCAATGATCTACACGAAGCCGCGCGAACAGCCCTTCAATTGTGGGTATCCGGCCACCCGCACTGCGGCCCTTGGAGTGACCCATGACAGACTTCCATAGCGTGGCGCACCAACCCCAACGCGGCTCCAATCAGCACGGCGGGCTAGTTCCCGCCAATGACCCAGAGCACGCCCGCTCGGTTCAACTCGTGAAAGATCCAGTCTGTGGCATGGACGCGGACCCGCAGATGGCCAAAGACATAGCTGAGCACGCCGGTAAGACCTATTACTTTTGCGCGGCCGGTTGCCGGACCAGGTTCATCGCTGATCCCCTGAAATACCTCGAACACGGTTCGGCTGCCGCGGCACCGGTCGTGGTGCCGGAGGGCACGATCTACGCCTGCCCCATGCACCCGGAATTCCGCCAGGTCGGGCCGGGCTGCTGCCCCATCTGCGGCGCTGTATCCGCTGTTCGGCGTTCTGCTGTCACCGTTGATCGCCGTGGCCGCGATGGCGTTGTCGTCGGTCAGCGTCATCGGTACTGCCCTGCGGCTGACGCGTGTGAATCTGTAGGGTCTTGAGCATGGATCAGGATAAGCCCGCCGATTGGCCCCGGGCCTTGCGCCTTTATCTCGGTGTGTCGCTCGTAGCTCACCTCGGCTGGGAGATCCTGCAGCTGCCACTCTATACGCTGTGGTCGACGGGGACGCTCAGACAGCAGGCGTTCGCTGTCGTTCACTGCACCCTCGGCGACGCCATGATCGCAGGGCTCTCGCTCCTCCTGGGGCTGGCGCTGTTTGCGCGCGCGACGTGGCCGCGTGCCGGCGTTGCCCGCGTGTATTGGGCGAGCCTCGCGTTCGGGGTCGGCTACACGATCTACAGCGAATGGCTGAACATCAGTGTGCGCGGGAGCTGGGCGTACTCGGACCTGATGCCGGTCATGCCGGTGATCCGGACGGGTCTGGCGCCGCTACTGCAATGGTTTGTGGTCCCGACGCTGGCTTTATGGTTTGCGATCAAACGGGCGCCGTGGGCCGATGACCGGTGACGCAATCAAACATCAGTGCGTTCGTCTCTCAATGGCGATGGACGTGGTGCATCGGTCGTGGCTACAGATTGCCTGACGCGATGAAATCGACGTCGCCTTGCAGCAGTGCCTTGAGATTTGCGCACCCATCGTCCGACGCCTTGAAATGATGGTAGGCGCGCGCGGCGAAGAAAAAGGGGTCGAACATGAGGACTGGATCGCTGAAAAGCGCGGTAGATTGGATATCTTGCTGATCGAAAGACTGCAGAAACTGATGGCGCAGCTCGGCAGGAAGCGACTCGATCTGTAGCGCATAGGCCGGGTATTCGTGAGCAGACCGGGTCGTCGTCGGCCGAACCAAGTTCTGATGCATCACCGCATGCACGATCTCATGAACGATCAGGCTTCTGCAAAAGACTTCGCGTGGAAGAAGGGCATAGGGCGTGTCCTTGACCAGTAACGGAATATTGCTTAGCCGGGTTACAATGGCTCTTTGCTGGAAGAGATCGAAAAAGCCGAAGACCTGCCCGCTTTGGGGATGGTCGACCATGCTCAAGATGTGAACGCTGACCCGCTTGCGCGCAAATATCTCACAGCGGCCGAGCAATTCAAACGCATCCCTCGCTGCCGAGCATGCGATGTTGTGTTCCTCAGATAAGGACGCCACCACGTCGACGACGGCCCCCGTGCATTCTTTCTGGGCGGCAAGAGTTGCTCCGGATGGTCCCTCTTTTGTCTGAGGAATGGCATTGGGTTGCTGTGCCAGACTCGGCACCGTAGTGGCTGAAACAAGCAATGCAATCAGCGCGACGACTGACAACACAAATGTTGGTGGGATTGTCAACGCTTCCTCCAATGGTGAGCGGCAGTCGCTGCAATTCTCGCGACAGCCTGGGGTCATGTCGCCATCGGAACAGATGACGTGGTCCCCTTTTTCATGTCTTGTATCGCAGTGATCGTTCGTGCCCCGAGGCGTGGAGGATCAACTGAGGAGACAATGCCATGATCGATGTTGAGGAGATTTCTGCCCAGGCGCTGTCGGATACCATTGGTGCGATCTACGACTGCGCGCTCGATCCCGATCAGTGGCGAAACACCTGTCAGAGGATTGCGGCGCTGTGCGAAAGTACTGCCGGTGGCATGTGCGTTCACGATATGCGTCAGGTCCAAAATAACCGGTTGTTCGAGTTCGGTTATCGGCCGGAGTTTGTCGAGCTGTTTGAAAGCCGCTTCTATCGGGAGCTGCTGAAGCCGTTCGGTTATCTCGATCTTATCGGTTTCATGGCCTTGCGGACCGGCGGCCGGGTGGCGTCCGTTCACACCTGCAGAACTGAACCGGGGCCACGCTATGGAGCGCGACGTCAGCCTCTTCGAGCTTTTGTCGCCGCACGTATGCCGGGCACTTACGATCTCCGACGCCCTCGACATCACAACACTGAGATCGGAGATGCTTGAAGCGACGCTCGACGGTCTCGCGGCGGGAGTCTTTCTGACGAGGCGCGACAGTCGCGTCGTCTACATGAACGCTGCTGCTGAGCGCCAGGTGAAGTCAGGCAGTGCCCTGCGCATCGTTGACAACCGGCTGTCCCCGACGAACCTCAAGGCACGTGCCGCAGTTGCAAAGGCAATTGACGAGGCGGCGATCGACGAGACCGTCGCTGGCCCGGTTGGTCATTCCCTGGCGATTTCAGGTGACAATGGTGTTGGATACATCGCAACCTTGCTGCCGCTGGAGCGAGGCCGACGCCAAAGCATTATGGCCCCGTTCGCGGCATCCGTTGCAGTCTTCGTCCAAGACCCCGCTCAGGCCCCACTCATGCCAGGTGAAGCCTTTGCTAGGCTACATCAGCTCACCGGTGGCGAGCTGCGGGTGCTGTTGGCTCTCGCCCAGGGGGTGGGTGCCAAGGAGGCAGCCGATATGCTCGGCATCGGGGAGCCAACCGTACGCAGTCACCTGCAGCACATATTCTCCAAGACCGGCACGTCCCGACAGGCTGACCTGCTGCAGATTTTGCAGAGTTCTACGCCGGCCGTCAGATCGGGCTAACAAGCTGTTGAACTTGGCTTCGGGGCAACCGTTGAAGCCTTCATCACCGGATACGTAAAGCGGCACAACAGGGCGAGCACGGCGGAGGAAACCGAGCGGCTGTTGCGCTCCGTGTTCGTGCCGGTGTGGGACCGCTACGCGCTCACTGACATTCGCAAGCCGGACGTGCTGGCCGTGATCGACAGCATCATGGAGCGCGGCAAGCCATCCTCCGCCCGTCACGCCTTCGCGGCCATCCGCAAGTTTTTCAACTGGTGCACCGAGCGCGGGCTTCTCGATGACAGCCCATGCCGGACCATCAAGCCACCGGTAAAGGCCAACAGCCGCGAGCGCGTGTTGACCGACCCCGAGCTTGCCATCATCTGGCAAGCCGCCGAGGGGCAGGGCTACCCGTTCGGGCGCATCGTGC
>JAYSUN010000043.1:0-2367 GCA_043719045.1 Hyphomicrobiaceae bacterium
ATTGTCGCGCCAAAATTGAAAGACGTCGCGGCAATGCAGCAATTTTGGCGCGACGGGCCACGAGTCGCCGCCGACGTTACTGTTTGATGCCAAAAATGCCAGCACGCTGCCTGAATGACTTGAGACTCGAAAGTCGACGGCCTCGCCGCTGAGGTGGAGACTGTTTGGAGCGCCGCCGGCTGCCGCGTTGCCACTGCGACTGCGGCATGTCGAGGTGATGTTGACGGCGCCGAAGCGTTGGCGGACCTCAGCCAGTGCCGCCTGCAATTGCGCGGGGATGCAGCCGTCATGGGAGCGGCCCGCGCTCTGTGGGCCGTCGTTGGCGTCGCGGTCGGGGTGGCCGAGGCCCGAGAAATTCACCACGCTCCTGAAGTTGCGTTTGGCGGCTGTCGGGTTTCCGTCGGGCTTGGCTTGACGATTGCCAATCGACCGTTCGATCCAACTCATGTCTGTGTCCGCTCTGCCGGATTGATGTGACACCAGGAGGCACAGTCCAGCGAGGCTGGCGCAGACAAAGCGGATCACGCAGAAACTCCCCAAAGGCCACGGCGGAAAAACCACCTGCCGGCAACCTGCGGCGCCCTGAACACGCCACAGGCGGGCGATAAACCAGCACGTGGCGAAAGCTGTTATGCAGCAGGCTTGGTAAAGCGGAAGTCGCGACAACAGACTTTGAATTTGCTCGTTATTCCAGCCGTCCCGTGTTTACCAAAGTGGCGACTTGGGACATTCTGTCAGCGCCTGTTGCGGGCAGTGCTTGCGGCTCGGCGGCATTCCGCCACTGGCTTTTGAGCGAAGCCGGGAATAAGAGGGCGGTTGATCAAGAGGTGAAAAATGACCCCTACTGAAGTGTCCAAATTGACGACCTATCTGCGCAAGGTCTATGGCGCGCGCACAATGTCAGTCAGGCCACGCCCGAAAAGCAGCACAGTCGCTGATTTCTGCGTCGGCGATCAAGCCATCGGCACGGTGACAGTGGATGACGAGGACGGCGACCGGTCTTATCAATTGGCTGTTGAAATAAATGACAAACCACAGCCGCTGAGCATGACGGAGCTACTCCGTTTGCAAGCCTTCTTGCGCGAGAAACTCGACTCCAAGGCACTGGTCGTGCGCGCCCGTGCGAAGTTGAAAGACAGCGCTGAAGTGTTCGTGGGGGATGAGTCTTATGCCATTCTCACCGCCGAGAAGACGTCATATCAGTTTCAGATGGCGATCCTGGATATCGATCTCGAAGACCTCGACGATTGATCGCGCCACAAACCGCGTGGGCTCCCGGATCCTCCTGCGCGGTGGTGATCTGCTCGCACGCTCACACGGTGCCGGCGCGTTTAATTCAGCGAGGCTTTGTTGATCGCTTCCGGCAGGCCGTCTGCAATGGCTTTCTGCAATGCCGCAATGCCGGCTTTGTTGGCGACATGTTCGGGCACCACCCACAGGGTATAGTTTTCGCCACGGATGGGGCGGGCGCAAGTCAGGCGGCCGGCATCAACGTGACAGCTACTGTCGGCGATCGCGGCTTTGATGGCGCGCCGATCGTGGACCAGCACCTTGAGATCGACGGGTTGAAGAATGGCGTTGTCAGCGCTGATGTCGACGCCACGAAACACGCAGCCGGTTTGTTGCCGGCAAGCCCCCGCGCGTGGCCCGAACGTATTGGCAAAACCGAACGTGCGATGAAGTGAGACAAACTGGGCCGGCGTTCCAGATCCGTTGGAAATGTAGCAGCCGTCATTGCTGCACAGGATTGGGTCAGCCGTTTTGTCAAACCGGCGAATACCGCGATCGCCTGGCGTCATGATCATCAAGACCGCGACGCGGCCAGTGCTGCCAGCGTTCGACGCCTTGGCGATGTCCGTGGTGCTGGGGGGTTGGCCAAGAGCTGATCGGCTCTCAGGCTGATAATCGGGTTTGGCGCCAATGGGGGAAGCTTCCTGCGGGCTCGCCGTCACTTCTGTTGTCCAAGGCGTGTCAATCGGCGGCATGGCTTTGACCGGCCGCATGGCGCTGGCGCGGCGCAACTTGTCCGACAAGCGTTGCAATTCGTCCTGACGCTTTTTCTCCAGCTGCACTTTTTCAGCCGCTGCGGGTTCGCCGATATTGACGGTTTGCCGGATGGGCAACTCGCTGGCTGGTACGCCGACGGAGCCATCAAGGATACGGCTCGCGCGGCGGCGCTCATCAGCTTCGCGGCGAGCGGTCGCCAACATCTCCTGCTCGTCGGCTTTCAAGCGCAGATCAACGCTGGATTGATTGGCCCGTGAGGCAGCGTCCGAGGAGGTTTGGGCCCATGCCGCATCAGCCCTGACAAACAAGCCCGCAAGAATTGCAGACACTGCGGAAGCGGCCAGCACAGTGTGTGAAAGC
>JAYSUN010000421.1:0-11041 GCA_043719045.1 Hyphomicrobiaceae bacterium
GCAATGTCGAAAGCGCTCAATCGTGAAGCGATTGTCTCGCGAGTCATGGAAGGGGTTGCTATTCCGGCAGGGCAGCTGCTGGATACCAGTTTCTTTGGCACCTCGAAAACGCTGAAACCGGTCGCCTACGATCCGGAAGGCGCGAAAAAGCTGTTGGCCGAAGCTGGTTTCCCGGCTGGTTTCAAGATGACGTTGCACGGCCCGGCTGGCCGGTACACCAACGATGTTAAGATCGCCGAAGCAGCTGCGCAGATGTTCACGCGGGTCGGCATTGAAACCACCGTCGAAACCATCCCGCCGGCCGTATTCTTTACCCGTGCGTCGGCGGGTGCCGCCGGTCAGCCCGAGTTCTCGTTTATCCTCGTTGGTTGGGGCTCTGACACGGGCGAAACCTCCAGCTCACTCAAGTCATTGCTGGGCACTTTCGATCGCGAAAAAGGCACCGGCACTGCGAACCGTGGCCGGTATTCAAACCCGGCAGTAGACAAGTTGGTCGCTGACGCACTGGCGACCGTAGACGATGCCAAGCGGGGCGAACTTCTGGCCAAAGCCTCGGAAGTTGCCATGGCAGACGTCGGCCTTATTCCGTCGCACTATCAGATCAACACGTGGGCTGTACGCAAGGGCTTGAAGTATACCGCCCGCGCCGACGAATACACGCTGTCCGTCAGTCTCAGCGGGCAGTGAACGGAAACACTGCTTCGTAGTCCTGCAACAAACTCGGGATACGCTGCAGCCTCCTCGTCCTTCGGGAGCCTCTATGCTTCGTTCTCGAATGCAAATCGAATGGCTGCATCGTGTCTGCGTTACGGTTGCCCTGTGTCTGGTGCCGCTGCTTCCCGCTTGGGCCAAAGATCTGCGGATCACACTCGCGAGTGAGCCGTCATCTCTGGATCCGCATTTCCATGTGACGACGCCGAACCTCGCGCTGTCGACTCACATCTTCGACCGCTTGATTCATACCGATGAGAAGTCTCAATTGGTGCCTGGCTTGGCGCTGTCTTGGCAAGCCATTGACGCGGTGACTTGGGAGATCAAGCTCCGCCCCGGCGTTAAGTGGCACGATGGGGCTTCATTCACAGCCGATGATGTCGTCTTTACCGCGACCCGGGCGAAAGCCGTGCCGAACTCACCGTCAGGCTTTGGTCTTTATCTGCGCGGCAAATCATTCAGCAAAGTCGACGACCTGACCGTGCGGATATCAACGGGCGAGCCTTATCCCTTGATGCCGAATGATTTGGCGGCCATCGCCATTGTCTCCAGCAAGGTCGGCACGGGCGCCACTACCGCCGATTACAATAGCGGCAAAGCGGCCATTGGCACGGGACCGTACAAATTCGCAGCGTTTGTCCCGGGCGAACGCATCGAGTTTTCTGCCAACGTGGAGTATTGGGGGGCAAAACCAGCCTGGGACCGCGTCATCATAAAGCCCGTTAAGTCCGGGCCGGCAAGGCTTGCAGCGCTTCTGGCCGGCGACACTGACGTGATAGAAGATGTGCCGACAATCGATATCGGCAAACTTAAAACCGAGCCCAAAGTCGCGCTCGCGCAGTCGATGTCTTATCGTGTGGTTTTCTTGCAGTTGGATCAGTGGCGAGAGGCGACACCGTTTGCCAATGCCAAGGACGGGACCGCCATCAAGAACCCATTCCGGAATCCAAAAGTCCGCCGCGCCATTTCGCTTGCAATCAATCGTGATGCTATTGTCACGCGCGTGATGGAGGGCAATGCAGTCGCGGCATCACAATTGTTGCCCGATCAGTTCTTTGGTGTGTCAACGGCTGCAAAAGTGCCAGCGTTTGAACCTGACAAAGCCAAGAAACTGCTCGCCGATGCGGGCTTTCCGAATGGCTTTAAAGTGACTCTCCATGGGCCTGCCGGGCGCTACCCCAACGATACCCGCATCATCGAAGCAGTCGCCCAGATGCTGAGCCGCATCGGTATCGAGACGACCATCGAAACAATGCCGCCGGCGGTGTTCTTTTCGCGGGCATCGACGGGTGCGGATGGAGAGCCCGAGTTCTCATTGTTTCTGGCGGGATGGGGTGCGGCCACCGGCGAGAACTCATCGCCGCTCAAAGGTCTGCTGGCGACCTTCGACAAGACCACTGGCCTCGGTGGGTCGAACCGGGGGCGTTATTCTAACAAGGCTTTTGATGAAGCGCTGGATGTAGCATTGAAAACCATCGATCTTGATCAGGTCAAGACCGGTCTTAGTAAAGCGACGGATCTTGCGTTGGCGGACAACGCGATCATCCCGATCCTGTATCCTTTCAATACCTGGGCAACGCGCGCAGGCTTGACTTATCTTGCCCGCACCGACGAAGCCACGACGGCGATGTCAGTCAAAGGCGACTGATCAGCGACCGGTTTTGATGGCGCGCGTTTCGCGGCCCGCTTGCCAAACCACGCCGCACCCTCCAAACTATCCTATACGTTAACTTTCCCGGAGCCCGTCGCATGACTCAAGCTATCGCCCATTCAGCTGGAACAGACATCAGCATCACGGTCGACCATGGCGTACAGGTCATCCGCTTTCAGCGCGCCGACAAGAAGAATGCGTTTACACGGGCGATGTACGCGGCCATGGTCGACGCGCTGGAGCATGCTGATACGTCCGATGATGTTGCAGTGACCGTGTTTTTCGGCGTGCCAGGGGCATTTTCGGCTGGCAATGACATGTCAGATTTCGTGGCGCGCGGACAAGGCAAAGCCGAGCCGGATCGGCCGGGTTCGGTGTCGCCCTTCCAATTGATCCGCAAGCTGCCAAACACCAAAAAGCCCATGATCGCGGCGGTCGACGGCCTCGCCATTGGCGTTGGCGTTACCATGCTAATGCATTGCGATTTGGTGTTCGCAACGCCGAATGCGACGTTCTCAACGCCGTTTTTGAATTTGGGTTTGGTCCAGGAGGCGGCATCCAGCCTGATCGGTCCGCAGCGTTTGAGCTATGTGCGGGCCTTTGAGTTGTTGGTACTTGGCGACAAGTGGTCGGCGGAGCAGGCGCTGACGGCGGGCCTGGTCAACGCAATTGTGGCGCCGGCTGAACTGGAAGCGCGGGCCCTCGAGACCGCCCACGCCTTGGCAGCCAAACCGCGGGCAGCACTGATTGAAGCGCGGCGCCTGCTCAAGGGGGACACGGCCCCGGTTCTTGCGATGATGGATGCGGAACGCAAAGCCTTTGAAGTCCTGATGCCATCACCGGAAGCGCGCGAAGCCTTCGCGTCGTTTATGGAAAAGCGCGCGCCGGATTTCGCCAAAGCGCGGGCAGCTGCTGCCCATACCAAACCGCACAAACACTGACTTGTGCGGGTTGGCATAGGAGCTGACGCGTGACCCAGCGGGCAGAAGCGATTACACTCCCAGACTCAAAGACCGGCACACGGTCGCGAGATGAGACTGAGAGAGACATCGATGACCACGCTGCCACAGGCACGATCGCCGGCTGAGCTTGCAACCGAAGCAGGCGCGCGGCGTGCGATGCCGTGGCTGGCGCACTACCCGCCAGGCGTCGCGTGGGACCAGTCTTTCTTGCCTGGGACGGTGCACGGACTCCTCGACACGGCCGTTGCAACCTATGGGCATAAAGACTGCACGCAATTTCTTGGCAAGACACTGACTTACCGCGAGATCGGCAAGCAGGTCGAGAGGGCCGCCGCGGGCTTGCAGAAACACGGTGTCGTCAAGGGCATGCGCGTCGGTCTGTTTCTGCCGAATTCACCGACCTACATCGTCTACTATTATGCCGCCCTGAAACTCGGTGCTGTCATCGTCAACTACAATCCCCTCTACACCCTTGAGGAGGTGACCCATCAAATCAAGGATAGTGGCACCGAGTTGATGATCACGCTCGACTTGAAGCAGCTGTTCGACAAGATCGAGGCCTTACTTTCGGCGGGTGCATTGCCGCGTGCGGCCGTGCTGTCGTTTGCAGCATTGCTGCCAGCGACGAAGTCAGTGCTGTTCAAATTGTTTCGGGGCAAGGAGTTGGCGCACCCGGCACAATCGGCCATGGTCGCCAAGTTGATCCTCGAGGCGCAACTCTTGGATACCGATGGTGTTTACACGCCAGTCCAAATCGATCCGCTGACGGATTTGGCCGTCCTGCAGTATACCGGTGGCACAACCGGAGTCCCCAAGGGTGCAATGCTGACGCATGCCAACCTGACCATCAACGTCCAGCAATCGGCGGCGTGGAGCAAAAACGTCTTGGTGTCCGGCCAAGAACGCGTGTTGGCGGTGCTGCCGTTTTTTCATGTTTTTGCGATGACTGGGATCGTGAACTTTGGCGTTTCAGAGGGTGCCGAGATCGTCATTCTGCCGCGCTTTGTGCTTGACGATACGATCCAGCTTATCGCGAAATCAAAGCCGACGGTGATGCCGGGTGTGCCCACATTGTTTGGTGCCATCATGAGCCACAAGGACGCTAAGTCGCTGGATTTGAAATCACTGAAGTTGTGCCTATCGGGTGGTGCGCCTTTGCCGCTGGAAGTAAAGCAGGGTTTTGAGGATTTGACTGGCGCAAAACTGGTTGAGGCCTATGGCCTATCGGAAACGTCGCCGGGCGCGACCTGCAATCCGCTCGATGGCCGAGCAAAACCTGGCTCGATCGGCCAGCCGTTGCCAGGTACCGTGATTGCCATTCGCGATCAGGCCAATCCTGAGCGTGACATGCCGCTGGGGCAGCCGGGCGAAATTTGCATTCAAGGCCCGCAAGTGATGGCCGGATACTGGAACAAGCCGGTCGAAACCACTGCAGCATTTGTCGGCAGTTTTCTACGTACTGGAGACATCGGCTACATGGACAGTCAGGGCTTCGTCTTCATTGTCGATCGCATCAAGGACATGATCATCTGTTCAGGCTTCAAGGTCTATCCGCGCCACGTTGAGGAGAAAATCTATCAGCATCCAGCGGTCGAAGAAGTCACGGTCATTGGCATTAAGGATAGGTATCGCGGCGAGGCGCCGAAGGCCTTTATTAAATTGCGCGCCGGCAAGACCGCAACAGCTGAAGAGATCCTGCAACATCTCGCGCCGAAGTTATCGAAAATCGAGATGCCGTCCCAGATCGAGTTTCGAGCGACTCTGCC
This sequence comes from Hyphomicrobiaceae bacterium, assembly GCA_043719045.1. Lineage (GTDB taxonomy): Bacteria > Pseudomonadota > Alphaproteobacteria > Rhizobiales > Hyphomicrobiaceae > JABFRJ01. The sequence continues at coordinate 5,091 of JAYSUN010000421.1, forward strand.
CAAAACCATCATCGGTAAACTGTCAAAAAAAGAGCTGAAAGCCGAGGAAGCCGCAAAAGGCTGACAGCAAGTGACGCTCATCCCCAGTCATACCGAGCCGGGAAAGTTCTGCCCGGTCCTGCCGCTGACCGCGCGCCGGCCGGTTGGCGGGGTTGCAAGTTAAGTGCGCGCGGCGCGGGCGAGGTCGGGGCCGTTCAGGGCTGCACGGCCGGCGCGGTACTCGCGCTCGAGACGGTCGACCTGGGTCGCCACCGGTTCAATTGCTTTGACGGCACCAATGCCTTGGCCGGAGCCCCAGATATCCTTCCAGGCTTTAGCCGGACGGTTGGAGCCGAAGTTCATTTTCGACGGATCGCTTTCGGGCAGGTTTTCTGGGTCGATGCCGGCGCGGGTGATCGAGGACTTCAAATAGTTGCCGTGCACGCCGGTGAATAGGTTAGTGTAAACGATACCGTCGGCGGAGGATGCAACGATGTCCTGTTTGTAGCTATCGACGGCATTGGCCTCTTTGGCCGCGATGAACATCGAGCCGGCGTATGCGAAGTCGGCACCCATGGCTTCGGCTGCCAAAATAGCGCGGCCATTGGCAATGGCACCGGACAGCGCGATCGGGCCGTCATAGAATTCGCGCAGTTCTTGGATCAGAGCGAACGGCGACAAGCGACCGGCGTGACCGCCCGCGCCCGCACATACGGCCACCAAACCACCGGCGCCTTTTTCGATGGCTTTGCGGGCATAAGTGACATTGATCACGTCATGCAACACCAATGTGCCGACGTCGGCAAAGGCTTTGTAGACGTCTGCGCGGGCGCCGAGCGAGGTGATGGCGAGCGGCACCTTGTGTTTGACGCAGATTTCGACGTCATGCTCGACTCGGTCGTTGGACTTGTGGACGATCTGGTTGACGGCAAAAGGTGCGGACGGCGCGTCCGGGTGCTGGCGATCGTAGACCGCCAGTTCCTCTTTGATCTGATGCAACCATTCATCGAGCAACTCCTTGGGCCGGGCATTGAGCGCTGGGAACGACCCGACGATGCCAGCCTTGCACTGCGCGATCACCAGTTCGGGACCTGAGACGATGAACTGCGGCGCGCCGATTAATGGCAGGCGGAGGGCGCGTTTCAGGCTAGCGGCAGTGTACATGGGACAAAGCTCCGGGACGTGACGTAATGGTCAATGCGACGCTAGCCTTTTGCGAGGCTTTCCGGGAAGCAAAATTTCACATGGCCGTTGCTGCCGAGCAAATGCTAGACGAGTCCCTGACGACACTTGTTGCGGAGATCAGACGATGAGCAAGGCTTTTGCCTCAACCGGCGATATGGCGGACAAGACCATTTCGTTCTCGAAACTGGGTGAGGGCCTTTACGCCTATACCGCCGAGGGTGACCCGAACACAGGGGTGATCGTCGGCGACGACTGCTGCATGGTGATCGATGCGCAAGCGACACCTTTGATGGCGCTGGACGTCATTGCCAAGATCAAGACAGTCACCGACAAGCCGATCAAATATGTTCTGCTGTCGCATTATCACGCGGTGCGCGTGCTGGGCGCGTCGGCATTCAGGGCGTCGGAGGTGATTGCAAGCGAGCAGACCCGCAAACTCATCGTCGAACGGGGCGAACAGGACAAAGCTAGTGAAATCGGCCGGTTTCCGCGCTTGTTTCGCGGCGTCGAGAGTGTCCCGCCGGGTATGACCTGGCCGACGCTCACGTTTCAATCCACCATGACATTGTGGCTTGGGCGGCGGCGCGTGGATCTGACCCATCTCGGGCGGGGACATACAGCCGGCGATACGATCGCGTGGGTGCCAGATGCGGGTGTGATGTATTCCGGCGATCTCGTCGAGTACAAGTCGGCATGTTATTGCGGCGACGCGCATTTTGCGGATTGGCCGAAAACGCTGGACCGACTGATGACCTACAAACCACGCGCCCTGGTGCCGGGGCGAGGCGATGCGCTGGTAGGCGCCGAAAAAGTGCGCGAGGCGGTGGGCGGGACGCGGGATTTTTTGGCGGCGCAATTCGAGGCGGCACAAGAGGCGGTGGCGCAAGGCAAATCACTGAAAGAGGCCGTTGTGCTCAGTCGCAAAGCCATGGATTCCCGCTTCGGCAGCTATGCGATTTACGAACACTGCCTGCCGTTCAATGTGTCTCGCGCCTATGACGAGGCTCGTGGCATCGATTGGCCAGTGGTGTGGACGGACGTTCGGGACGCGGAAATGTGGGCTGCCCTGCAAGGCTGACCGCGTGCCGGCCGGCTCGCGGTGACCGTGCCGGCACGCACACGTAAACCCATACCGGCGCCTGACGGCACCAGCGGCCGAGTCAAACTTTCCGCGCGCCGGTAAGGCCGGACTCATTCACGTCGTGAGAACGATCGAGCCGGTGGTTTTGCGACCTTCCAGGTCGCGGTGACACTGGATGGCATCCTTCAGCGGGTAGGTGTGGTTGACGTTGATCTTGACCAGACCCTTCTGGACGACGTCGAACAGGTCGTTCGCCGTTTCGACCAGATCAGCCCGTGTGGCGGTGTACGTTCCAAGCGTTGGACGCGTCAGATAGAGCGAGCCTTTGGCGGCGAGGATGCTGACGTTCATGGGCTCGATCGGCCCAGAGGCGTTACCGAAGGTGACGAACAGGCCGTGCGGCTTGATGCAGTCCAGCGATTTCGGGAATGTATCCTTGCCGATGGAGTCATAGACCACATCGCACAGCTGGCCCTTGGTGATTTCCTTCACGCGGGCGACGAAATCTTCTTTGTTGTAGTCGATGCAGTGGGCAGCGCCGTGGTCGAGCGCGAGCTTGACCTTATCCGGCCCACCAGCTGTGCCGATGAAGGTGCCGCCGAGATGCTTGACCCATTGCGCTGCGATCAATCCGACGCCACCTGCGGCTGCGTGCCAAAGTAATGTTGTCCCCGGGACCACGCGGTAAGTTTTCTTGATCAGATAGCGGACGGTCATGCCTTGCAGCATCATTGCGGCTGCGGTGTTGTAAGTGACGCCAGCTGGGATTTTGACGAGTCGATCAGCGGCCAACAGGCGCTCCGTTGCATAGCCGCCCCCGCTGCCGGCATAAGCGACGCGATCACCAATCTTCAAATCGGTGACACCAGCACCGACCTCGATGACTTCGCCGGCGCCCTCGCTACCCGGAATGAACGGTAAAGGTTGTGGGTACAGTCCCGAACGGTGGTAGGTGTCAATGAAATTTACACCAATGGCATGCTGTTTAAGTTTGACCTGACCCGGGCCGGGGGCTGCAACTTGCACCTCCTCGAACTTCATGACGTCGGGCCCGCCGTGGGCGTGAATGCGGATGGCGTGCGCCATGGGGAACTCCTTGGTGTGTGGCAGTACGGGCTGGTGAAAGTACGGGTCTGGGTCGGAAATTATGGCGGCCATATGGCAACGGCGGCCAAGACTGAGGGATTGTGGCACGGGATACGGTCCCGGCGGCACGGGAGTAGGCGGACGATTGCCACACCCTTGCCACCGGCTGCGTCTAGCGCCTTGAGCGATGCGTCTCAAGAGGGAAACCATGTCAGCTGTTATGCGGCCGCTCGCGGTCTGTGCGGTCTTGCTATTGGGCGGGGTATTGGCGGCCTGCTCGGGTGGCAGTGTTGAGCCATCGTTGCCCGTTGCCCAAAATTATGGCTGCATTGATGACAGCAAGCAGTGCATCGACCAGCGGCAGGCCACGCTGCGATCGTTGCAAGCGGACCGGACTCGTTCATGGGTGCGGCAACCCGCAAGTGTCGGGAGCTATGCGAGCGGGGTTCGGTTGTTTGCGTTCAAGACCGAGAAACAGCGGCTCTCCTGTGATGAGCTGGCTGTCGGGCGACGTGAGGCCGATCTGGCACCGGGCGTCTTGCGCGGGCCACAAGCTCAGGGCATCCAACTGGCAATTGTAGCGCGGGGATTGATGTTTGCCGGTGAAGTATCGAAGGAGCTTGGCAAGGAAGCGCAACGTCGTTGCCGGGCATGAGGCGCAAAACGCGTCGGTTCTAACTCTCTTGATCACTTGGCTCGCAGCTGCGAACATCGACGTGTGTTTGGCTGCTGCCTCCGAGACATGATTGCATGCCTTTGTCCCATACTGCCTTGGGCGTCTGTGTTGCCTTGCTCTGGGGCTTCAATTTCGTGGTCATGAAGCATGCAGCGTCTGAGTTACCACCTTTAGCATTGACGGCTGTGCGCTTCATCCTGGCTGCAGTGCCAGCTGTCTTTCTAGTCCCCAAGCCTGCGGTCAGCTGGTCGATCTTGCTGGGGTTCTCGATTGCGTTTGGAGTGGTCAAGTTCGGCCTTTTGTTTACCGCGTTCAAGTTGGGCATGCCCGCGGGACTCGCCTCGCTCGTGCTGCAGATGCAAGCGTTGTTCACGATTGTCATGGCTTACGTCTGGTTGGCGGAGCGGCCGACGAGCTGGCAATGGGCAAGTCTCGCCGTTGCCCTGGCAGGCGTTGGCGTCATCATGTGGGGCGTCGCAAGTGATACGGCGATCGTGCCAGTGTTACTGACCGTGGCTGCGGCTTTGGCCTGGAGCGTCGCCAACATTGTTACCAAGCGAGCTGGGCATATCGACATGCTCGGTTTTGCGGTTTGGACCGCGTTGTTAGCAGGCTGCATGATGCTGGCGGTGTCGATGCTCGTCGAGGGACCCATGCTGGTCGGCCAAGCGCTGGCCAACATGAGCTGGCGCGGGGTCGGCGCGGTCGCCTATTTGAGCTATCCGATTAGTATCTTGAGTGGGGCGATGTGGGGCTTTCTGATGTCCCGTTACAGCGCTGCTGCGGTGGCACCGTTTGCGTTGTTGGTACCAGTGATCGGCATGCTCAGCGGATACTTCGTCTATAGCGAAACCCTGTCTCAATCCAGCTTGGTTGGCGCGGCGTTGGTTGTCTCAGGCCTGACATCGAACATGGTGGCCGCTGCTCGGTGCCAACGGTCGCTCGTCAAGTAGTTACCTGAATCGGATCCGCTTGGGCTTGCATTTGTCAGTGCAAAAGCTGAAAGGATAAGCCAACAAGCACGTGCAGCACGGACGGCAGCAAAGCCACCGACATGGAGGATAACAATCATGACAGCCACAAAACGCGTTGTACTGGTGACCGGCGGCATGGGCGGCTTGGGCGAAGCCATCTGCAAAAAAATGGCCGCTATGGGCAATGTCGTGGTAACGACCTATTCGCCAACCAACAAAACATCGGGCGATTGGTTGGCTGAAATGAAAAAGGAAGGTTTTACCTTCTATGCCTACCCGGTCGACGTGACCAGCACAGAAGACTCGGCTGCCAAATGCGGTGAGATTGCTGCTAAGCTTGGCCCGATTGATGTCCTCGTTAATAATGCCGGTATTACCCGTGATACCACTTTCAAGAAAATGACCAAGGTCGATTGGGACGCTGTGATGAGCACCAATCTTGACAGCGTCTTCAATATGACCAAACCCGTCATGGATGGCATGGTCGAACGCGGCTGGGGTCGGGTTATCAATATCTCGTCAGTTAACGGCCAAAAAGGCGCTTTCGGTCAAACCAATTACTCTGCGGCCAAGGCTGGCATGCACGGATTTACCAAGGCGTTGGCGCTCGAAGTGGCCCGCCGCGGTGTCACTGTGAATACCATCTCGCCGGGATACATCGGCACCAAGATGGTCACCGCGATCGACAAGACAGTGCTTGAAACCAAGATTCTGCCGCAGATCCCGATGGGTCGTTTGGGCAAGCCTGATGAAGTCGCTGGCCTGGTTGCTTATCTCTCGTCCGATGAGGCAGCTTTCTTGACCGGCGCCAACATCGCGATCAACGGCGGCCAACACATGCAGTGAAGCGCGTGCGTCAGTTCTTGAACCCAGATCATGCAGTGCGCCCCGAAGGCGCGGACCATCAGTGGAGGAAGGTTCCACCCAGAGAGTTGTCGATTGATCTGGTAGCTGGCAAGCGGTTTGTCTG
>JAYSUN010000422.1:0-11036 GCA_043719045.1 Hyphomicrobiaceae bacterium
CCCGGACGGCCGTTCTGAGCGACATAGAAAGCCTCATGAATAATGCGATCAAGATCGTTGACGTTTTTGACCAACCAATTGTGCTTGGTGCAGGGACGCGTGATGCCCACCGTGTCGCATTCCTGGAACGCATCATTGCCAATCAGGTGGGTTGGCACTTGGCCGGTCAGGCAAACAATCGGGATCGAGTCCATCAGAGCATCTGTCAGGCCGGTGACAGCGTTGGTGGCGCCAGGCCCCGAGGTCACAAGGACGACGCCAACTTTGCCGGTCGAGCGCGCATAGCCTTCGGCGGCGTGGACAGCGCCGCCTTCCTGGCGGACCAGGATGTGCTTGATCTTCTCTTGTTGGAAAATCTCGTCGTAGATCGGCAATACGGCGCCGCCCGGATAGCCAAAAATAAACTCCACGCCATGCTCGGCCAGCGCGGTCAAAACGATTTCAGCGCCGGTCATCTGACGGGTCATTGGAGGCTCCGAAGTCATGGGAAGGATCGGCGTATGGTGCGCCGCACCCTAAAGTCCGGACAGAAGCGGGTCAACTTGCAAGATCAAACAACCGCATCAATATCGACATCAATGCTTTCTAATTGTTGCGCTGTAACCTGTCTCCACGCAATCATATTGCGTCGCAGCCAAGTTTCCTGTCGCTTGATGTATTGCCGCGTTTCGAGCTTAGCCTGCTCGACGGCAGCAGCCAGCGCTCTCTCGCCGCGCAGGTGGGCGAGGAGCGGCCCGACTCCCAATGCCCGCATCGCCGGAAGTTGGGGTGACAGTGATTGTCCTGCCAGTGCTCGGATCTCATCAAGTGCACCTGCCGCCATCATCAGATCGAACCGCTGATCCGAGCGGGCGCGAAGGTCGTCACGGGTTCGCTCAACACGCAGCGTCACACAGGCGGCGACCGCAAGTAGCGGCTCCCCGGCGACGGCCTGCCACTCTGCTAGCGAGCGGCCTGTCGCCTCGTGAACTTCTAACGCCCGGACAATCCGCTGAGTATCGTTCGGATCGAGTCGGGCTGCCATCACCGGGTCGCGATCAACGAGCGCTTGCCAGACCGCACCAGCTCCGTAAGCGTCGGACATCGACCGCCATCGCTCACGAACATCGGTCGGGACGGACGGCACCGGCGACAAACCTTCGAGCAAAGCCTTGAAGTAAAGCCCGGTGCCACCGACGATGATCGGACGCTTGCCAGCGGCACGGGCGCGCTGCAGCTCGACTGCAACATCGACGAGATAGCGGCCGGTCGAATAGGCCTCGGAAACGGGAACGTGGCCATACAGACGATGCGGCACGCGTGAACGTTCGGCGGCACTCGGTTGCGCGGTCAGCACAGGCAACTCGCAGTACACCTGCATCGAATCCGCATTGATCACCACACCATCGAAACGCACGGCCAGAGCGAGCGCCAGAGACGACTTTCCCGATGCTGTCGGGCCGGCAATGAGAATCGGGCGCGACATCACTCAGTTGCCCAGCGCCGTTGCAAACGACACTGCCCCTAGTGCCATCGTCACTGCCGCCTGGGTCGGATCAATAACGGGGATACCGAGTTCAGCCTCCAGTGGGCCACGGTGCCGCGCCATCCCAGCGCAGCCCATCACAATAATGTCGGCGCCGTCCTGATCACGGAGTTCACGACCGATCTCGATCATCTTGGCCAGCGTTCGTTCCCCCGTCGCTGTCTCGGCGACGCTCATCTCAAGGGGGCGCTCGCCGGCCAGCCGATCCAGCAAACCCATCTGACGCATGTAGCGCACGTGGCGTCGGATCGATCGCTGTTTGATGGCGATGACACCGAAGCGTTCAGCCCGCGCCAGTGCCGTCAGCACGCCGGCTTCATTGATGCCGAACACCGGTCGGGTCGTTGCTTCCCGACACACATGGAGCCCAGGATCTGAGTAGCAGGCGATAACAAAAGCATCGTAGTCCCTGGACTCGACAATGAGACGGCGCAACGGCAAGGCGACGCTGTCCACGTGTTCCTGGGTCTCCACTCCGAATGGCCCCTCACGCAGCGTCTGGCAGACGATCTCGGGTCCGCCCTGAAACCGGATTGGATCAAGGGCATCGTGGAGCCCCCGGGTCACCGCCTCGTTCGAGTTCGGGTTGATCACCAGGATCTTGGAACGGCGGGCAGAGGACATTTGCAAACTCTCAACTTCTCAGCAGCACGCGATGCGCCTACCATCCTCCGCAGAGAGCCGACTGGCAAGCAAGGATACAACATATGGCTGTAGCACAGTATGATTGCGTGATCCGTGGCGGGCGCGTCGCGACGGCGGTCGATGATTTCGACGCTGATCTAGCCATCCAGGACGGGCGGATCGCAGCGATCGGGTCAGGCCTCGGTGCTGGACGGACCGAGATCGACGCAACCGGCCGGCTCATTCTGCCGGGTGGCGTGGATAGCCATTGCCACATCGAGCAACTGTCGGCTGCCGGGATCATGAACGCCGACACCTTCGAGAGTGCGACCAAGTCGGCAGCCCACGGCGGCACCACGACGGTGATCTCATTCGCAGCCCAACACGTCGGCATGCGTCTGCGGACGGTTGTCGACGACTACCTCAAACTCGCGCGCCAAGGCGCCGTCATCGACTACACATTCCACATGATCGTCTCGGATCCGACCGAGGTCACACTTAGTGAAGATATCCCGGCGCTGGTGCGTGAAGGCCACGGCACCATCAAGGTTTTCATGACCTACGATCGACTCAAAGTCGAAGATGAGAAGCTGCTTGATGTCTTGCTGGCCGCGCGCAAAGCGGGTGCCCTGGTCTGCGTACACGCAGAGAACCATGGCATGATCGCCTGGATGGGTCGCCGCTTGATCGAGGCGGGGCATACTGCGCCGAAGTTCCATGCCCTGAGCCATCCGCGCGGATCGGAAGCCGAGGCTATCAACCGACTGATCACCTGCGCTGAGCTGCTGGATCAACCGATCATGATCTTCCACGTCTCCACGGTCGAAGGGGTCTCAGCCATCCGAGCCGCCCGCGCACGAGGCGTCAAGATTTTTGCCGAGACGTGCCCGCAGTATCTGTTCCTCACTGCGGCCGATATCGACAAACCCGGTGTCGAAGGCGCCAAGTGGATGTGCTCACCGCCCCCGCGTGAAATCGCAGATCAAGAAGCCTTGTGGCATGCGCTGGCGCTCGGAGATCTGCAGACGGTGTCGTCGGATCATGCGCCCTACGCATTCAACGAAACCGGCAAGCTGCGTTCCGGTCCAAATCCCAACTTCAAGCAGATTGCGAACGGCCTGCCGGGACTGGAAGTGCGGCTGCCGCTGCTGTTCGACGCGATGGTCTCAAAGCGGCGGCTTGGGCTGCACAAGTTCGTCGAATTGACGGCAACGGCGCCGGCCAAACTTTACAATCTTCACCCGCGCAAGGGCTCCATTGCCATCGGCGCCGATGCCGACCTCGCGATCTGGGACCCGCACATGGAGGTGACATTGACGGACCAGACGATCCACGACATGGCGCGCTACACGCCCTATGCCGGACGCCGTCTGAGGGGCTGGCCGACCACGGTCTTGCGCCGCGGTGAAATCATTGTTGACGGCGGCCGGATGACAGCAAAACCTGGCTCAGGTGCATTCCTGCCGCGTGGCGGTGGCGCGGCTGCAGCACCCAGTGGTCGTGGCAATCCCGACATGGATCTCGCCACCCGCCTCGGTGCCCGGTTTGCTTAACCCGCGAGGCCTTTGGCACGTGGATCTCGCTGTGCCAGTCGGGTCAGCAGATAGTCGACTTCGGTGCGAGCCACCGCGGTCAAATTCGAAGCCGGTGATCGCTGGGCGTCGCACGCTATCGCCCCGCGCCGCTGCAAAATCGACTTACGGACGGCGAGGCCAACACCCGGCTGTTGCTCATAACGCAGCAACGGTAAGTGTGCGTCGAACAGATCGTGTGCCGCATCGCGGTGACCGGCCGCATGCAGCCGGATCATCTCGACCAACATGTCGGGGAAAGCATAGCCGGTCATCGCGCCATCAGCGCCGCGCTCCATTTCAAAATCGAGGAACAAGCCACCATTGCCGGTCAAAATTGAAATTTGGCGCATCGACCCGTCCCGCTCGTAGCCGCGCACCGCGCTGATCTTGTCGAGGCCCGGCCAATCCTCGTGTTTGAGCATCACGCAAGACGGATGTGCCATCACGATGCGGCGGATCACAGGTGGCGCCATTTGCACGCTACTGGCGAGCGGATAGTCCTGAATGACGAACGGGATATCGGCGCCAATAGCCGCAACGCACTGATCAAAATAGCCCGCAACTTGGTCATCCGTCCGAACCGTTGCCGGCGGCGCAATCATCACCCCCGCAGCGCCTGCATCCATCACCGCGCGGCTGAGCGTACGCATGGCAGCAAACCCGGGCGCCGAGACGCCAACGACCACGGGTAGGCCTGCGGCACGACGGATAACGAGGCTTGAAAAGGCGACGGCCTCGGACGTGTCAAGTTTCGGCGCCTCACCCATCATGCCGAGGATGGTCATTCCGGTGACACCGCAACCGCGATAGAAGTCGACCATCCGATCGGTCGACGCCTCGTCTATGCGGCCATCCTCGTGGAAAGGAGTCACTGCGATCACGTAGACACCGGCGGCGGACGTCGAGAGCATATCGGATCTCTTTGGGAACCACGTTGCCCAACGACCGGGCAGACTGCGCGCGAAACTGACCATTGTCATCAGCCGGCGCTCATGATCCTATGTTGCTCATATTGCGTCTGGCACGCAATAGCTTCGGGAGGACTCACAGATGCAACGCCTCAGCCATCGCCGCCGCCGCGTCAGTCTGGCCGTCAGTTTGATGGTAAGCTGCGCAGTCTCAGCACATGCCCAACAGCCGCTAAAAACCATGGTGGACGGCACCTTCGCGCCTCATGCGATGCCAAAACTGTCCGGCGGCATCGAGGGCTTCAACGTCGACCTCGCCACTGAAATCGGCAAACGCATGGGTCGCCCCGCCGAGATCACCGCGACACAATTTTCGGGCATTTTACCGGCATTGCAGGCCGGCACGATCGACTTCGTCGCTGCGCCGACGACGGTCACCAAGGAACGCGCGGAAAACTATCTATTCACCGAAGGCTATCTGAATACCGATTTCCAGTTCCTAATCAAAAAGGGTGCGGCAGACGTCAAGGACCTCAAGGACTTCAAAGGCAAAACCATCTCCGTCAACAAGGGTTCCGCTTATGACAGCTGGGCGCGGGGGTTGGAGGGCGAACTCGGCTGGAAAGTCGAGAGCTATGGCACCCAGACCGATGCCGTGCAGGCCGTGATGGCAGGTCGTGCGGATGCCAACGTCACCGGCAACACGGTCGCGGCTTGGGCCGCCAAGCAGAACGCTCAATTGCAACTCTCATATCTGCATTCGACCGGCCTGGTCTGGGGCGCACCGCTGCGCAAGGATTCCAAAGACCTGCTGGGTCAGATCGAAAACGCCATTGAGTGCATGAAGAAAGACGGCACCATGGCCGCGATGCATGAAAAATGGTTCGGTGTTAAACCAGCGCCGGGCTCCGCCGCCGTGACCATTTTCCCAGGCACCGGCGTCCCCGGTATGCCCGGCTATGATCCAACCCCACGCGAACCGAAGTGCTGAGTGACCATACTCTCCATCGCTGGCTTGCGTAAAAGCTTTGGCACGAACGAGGTGCTGAAAGGCGTCGACCTCACGGTGGCAGCACGTGAGTTGGTGTTCGTCATTGGCCCGTCGGGTTCGGGCAAGTCGACGCTGTTGCGATGCATCAATCGGCTCGAAGAACCAAGTGCTGGGATCATTACCTTCGATGGCGTCGAAGTCACGTCCAAGGCCGCAACCTTGAATGACCTGCGCCGCTCCATGGGCATGGTGTTCCAATCATTCAACTTGTACCCGCACATGACGGCACTCGGCAATGTCACGCTGGCGCTGCGGAAAGTGCTGAAACAAGATCGGAAAGCGGCCGACGCCAAGGGGCAGCAAGCCCTCGCCGAAGTCGGTCTCGCCGACAAAGCCCAAAGCTATCCAGGTGAGCTATCGGGTGGCCAGCAACAGCGCGTCGCGATTGCGCGGGCGTTAGCACTCGATCCCAAGATTGTACTATTCGATGAGCCGACGTCGGCACTTGATCCAGAACTGGTCGGCTCGGTCCTGGCGGTGATGCGCGACTTGAAAAAGCGCGGCATGACCATGGTCGTTGTCAGTCACGAGATGCGCTTTGCCCGCGATGCGGCTGACCGCGTCATCTTCATGGATCAGGGGTTGATCGTCGAGCAGGGGCCACCGGCTCAAATTTTTGGAGCGCCGCGCGAACCACGCCTCCGTGCGTTCCTCGGTGAAATGTTCAGCGGGTCGCACGGCGGGTCTGGCCGATGACGAATTGGGAGCGGTTCGTCGACACCTTTTTCAAACCGGAGATGATTGCCGAGTATTGGCCGGCCATTGTCAAAGGGATGGGCGTCACGCTGGGGCTGGCGGTGGTTGTGGTGGTGACTGGCTTAGCACTCGGGCTGGCGCTCGCGTGCCTGCGTGCCTATCAGCTGCGGGTCGTAAACCTTCTGATCGTCATCTTCGTCGATGTGTTTCGGGCGTTGCCACCACTGGTTGCTATCCTGCTGATCTATTTCGGCCTGCCCAATGTCGGCATCAGTATTCCGAGCTTTGGTGTGCTGTGGTTGGTTCTGGCGTTCGTCCTGGCGGCCTTCGCCGAGGAGATTTTCTGGGCCGGCATTACGTCAACACCCAAAGGTCAATGGGAAGCGGCTGGTTCAACCGGGCTGACCTTCACACAGACACTAGCTTACGTCGTTCTACCGCAAGCCTTCCGTCTGGGTATTCCGCCACTCACCAACCGCACCATCGCGATCACCAAGAATACCGCGCTTGGCACGGTCATCGGCGTCGGTGAAATTCTGAATCAGGCGACCACCGCGCAAGCTTTCACCGGCAATGCCACACCCCTGATGATGGGCGCCATTGCTTACCTCGTTCTGTTCATTCCGATCATCAGTCTAGGGCGCTGGATCGAGACGCGCTTCGCTTGGCGGAGGGCGTGACTCATGGAGATCATCGTCCAGCAATTCCTGAACTTCGAGATCATGCAGAAGGTCTGGCCACTGCTGCTGCGCGGCTTCAGCACGACACTGTATCTGTGCGTCCTGGTCATCCCGCTGGGCTTGATCGGCGGGCTCGGCGTGGCGTTGTTGTCGTCCTCGGGGCGGCGCGCCGTGCGCTGGCCAACCATGACGCTGATCGATCTGTTCCGCGCGATCCCGCCACTCGTACTACTGGTGCTGCTGTACTCGGGCCTGCCCTTTGCCGGCGTTCATCTGTCGCCACTCCAGGCGGTCTGCCTCGGGTTGATGCTGAACACCGCCAGTTATTACGGTGAGATTTATCGTGCGGGCATTGAGAGTGTCGGGCGCGGACAATGGGAAGCTGCGCGGGCAACGGGTTTGTCGCATCTGCAAACGTTGGTCCACATCGTGTTGCCGCAGGCCATCCGTAACGTGCTCCCGGATCTGGTCTCGAACACCATAGAAGTTGTTAAACTGACATCGATCGCAAGCGTCGTGTCGTTTCCAGAACTGCTCTATGCAGCCGACATGGCGCGCTCATTGACCTTTAACTCAAGCCCCGTTGTGCTGGCAGCTGTAATGTATCTTGCGTTGCTTTGGCCATTGGTGCGGCTGGTCTCGCGGCTGGAGCGACGGGTGGCAACGCAATGATGGGGGGCAAAACCAGGGTGGCCGACGAGATAGCCCTGCTCCCAGTGCTTTCCACCCTGGCTTTGCCGGCCCGCAACGTCAGACTTGGGATTTCGCGGCGATGGCGACTTTTTCAGCGGTGATGCCGAAGTGCTCGTAGAGCTTGGCCGCGGGTGCCGAAGCACCGAAGCTATGCATCCCAACGAACGGTTCGCTGGGCAGGAGGTAGCGGTCCCAGCCCATGCGGATGGCAGCCTCGACACCGACCCGAGGCGCATCTCCGATGACGCCGTCGCGATACTTCGCGGACTGGTTTTCAAACACCTCGAAGCACGGGATCGAGACGACGGCGGCGGCGATATTGTCCTTGGCCAGTAGACCACGTGCGGCCATGGCAATCTCAACTTCGGAGCCAGTCGCGAGCAACGTCACGTCGCGTTTTTTTGGTTTCGCATTGGTCCCCACAGCCTCCGCAATGACATAGCCGCCCTTGGCGCATTGGTTGTCGCTTGTTGGCGTCAAGCGCAGCGCGGGCAAGGCCTGACGCGTCAAGACAACCACTGATGGCGTCTCGGTATTGAGCAGCGCCAACTCCCAGCATTCAGCGACTTCAGTAGCATCACAGGGGCGGTAAACATTGAGATTGGGCATCGCACGCAATGCCGCCAGATGCTCGACCGGCTGGTGCGTCGGTCCATCCTCTCCGAGGCCAATCGAGTCGTGCGTCATAATGTAGATGGCACGCTGATGCATCAGCGCCGACAAGCGTATCGCAGGGCGGCAATAGTCCGTAAACACCAGGAACGTCGCCCCTGCGGGAACCAACCCGCCGTGCAGCGCCATACCGTTCATAGCAGCCGCCATCCCGTGCTCGCGCACACCGTAATGCACGTAGTTGGCGGCCATCGCGGCCGGCGCGATAGGTAGATAATGCTTGGTCTTGGTGCCGTTCGAACCCGTCAAATCAGCAGAACCAAGGATCAGGGCCGGACAGACTGGCAGCAGCGCTTCGAGAACCTTGGCTGATGCCTGACGCGTCGCAAGTTTCGGTTTTTCGGTGACGAAAGCGTCCTTCAATTCAGCCACTGTTTTTTTGATGGCGGCCGCCACTTCGGGAGTAATCGGGTCGGTCAATGCGCCTTTCGGCAGCGAAACGGTGCGGCCTTCCCAAGCCGCGCGTTGAGCTTGGCCGCGTTTGCCAGCCGCGCGCCAGGCGGACAGGATATCGCCTGGGATTTCAAATGGCGCGGCGGTCCAATTCAGTTGTCTGCGCGCACCCATGATTTCCTCAACGCCGAGCGGTTCGCCATGGGTCGAGGCTTTCCCGGCCTTCGTCGGAGCGCCGAAACCAATGATGGTTTTGCACGCGATCAAAACCGGCTTGGTGGCTGCTTGAGCTGATTTGAGGGCCGTGCGGATGACATCAATGTCATGACCATCGATGGCTGAGACTTGCCAACCCGAGGCCTCGAAACGCTTCAGCTGATCGTCGGACACAGCCATGGAGGTGGCACCGTCGATCGAAATTGAATTGTCATCGAACAGCACCACCAACTTGGCTAACTGCAAGTGTCCAGCCATCGATATGGCCTCGTGGCTGATGCCTTCCATGAGGCAACCATCACCGGCGATCACATAGGTCTTGTGATCAACGGCTTCAGTGCCAAAGCGAGCTGCCAGCATCCGTTCGGCGAGCGCCATACCAACGGCCGTGGCCAAGCCTTGACCAAGCGGGCCCGTGGTTGTTTCAATCCCGGGGGCATGGCCGTATTCTGGATGGCCGGCCGTCTTTGAGCCGAGTTGGCGAAAGTTGCGGATCTCATCCATGGTCATGCCGTGATAGCCGGCCAGATGCAAGATCGCGTAAAGTAACATCGAGCCGTGGCCAGCCGACAAAACGAACCGGTCGCGATCTGGCCACTCCGGCTGCGACGCGTCAAACTTGAGAAATTCGGCGAACAACACCGTCGCGACGTCGGCCATGCCCATGGGCATTCCGGGATGGCCGGAGTGCGCTTTTTGAACGGCGTCCATCGACAAGGCGCGGATGGCGTTGGCCATGGACCGGAGTTGCGCTGCATCAGTCATGGTGCGTGCCTTGGATCGAATTGCGAAATGCGGTGTATGAACCGCTGCTTAGCGGCCACGGCGCGCCGCGTCCACCCGTTGTCCCCAGGATTGCTGGCACAGCGCCGCATTCCTGATCCGCACGACACTGACGCCGCCATCGCCGCGGCTCAAGTCCTGCCGGAACCGTTGGCCGAAACCACTATGAGGCCGGAACCGTCGGCCGGCCGGTCCGCAGTGTCGCGCCATCGGCAAGATCCTGCAGACGTTTCTGGGTCTTCGGGTTTACCAGCCCTGCTGAAATGATGATCTTGGCGGCATCTTCAACCGAAAGCTCAATCGGAATGACGTTGGCCCTGGGAACGAACACGACAAACCCGGATGGAGGCAGCAGATGCGTCGGCATGAAGACGCTGACGAGATCGCCGTCGGGCAACACACTGCGGATTTCCTGCGCAGCCTCGCCAGTGATGAAAACGATGGCCCAAATCCCTTTCGAGGGGAACTCCATCACACCGACCTTTTGGAAGGCCTGTTGATTTGGAGCGGATGCGGTAACGACGCTTTCAAAGATTTGCTTGGTGCCTCGATAGACGTTGCGAACGACAGGCATGCGGCCGAGCATGACTTCGCTGGCCGAAATGATACTGCGGCCAATCAAGTTGGCGGCGAGCGCGCCGATCAGTGTCAGGGCGATGATCGCGAACAACAGCCCGAAGCCAGGGAGCGCAAACGGCAGATAAGTGTCCGGGTTATACACAGCGGGAATGTAGGGCTTGACCCAACGATCCACGGATTCAATGACATAGCGGGCAATGTACAAGGTGATCGTGACCGGGCCCACGACAACGAGGCCAGTCAGGAAGTAATTGCGGACGCGCGCCCCAAGACGCACCCGCTGCGTCGGGTCGCCTTCAGTAAGCTTTGCCAAGCCTTCGGTTACCTCAGCGCGCGACTTCGCCTTTTCGGCAACCTTGTCCTTGCGTTTAATCATCGACCCTTCCCGACACCAATCTCGGGTCTGCTCCACCGACACGCGTTCCAGCAGCCCCGCCCGGGACGTGTGGCATGGAACTGTGGTCTAACGCCACGAAAAGGTTAGCGTCTGCGCGGTCTTCGTCGCGCGAAGCAAAGACTTTCGAGGCGTCAAGAGTGGCGCTTCAGGTTTTGGAAAATCGAGATGTCAAGGCCGAGGCGCTGGCGGGCGACCGTGAAGTTGGCGAGTGCGCCGAAGATGAGTGCACCGGCCGTCGCCGCCGC
>JAYSUN010000423.1:0-3832 GCA_043719045.1 Hyphomicrobiaceae bacterium
TGGGCCTGCTTGAAGCCGGGAAGGGCTTCGGCGGTCGGATTCTTTTCGTCGGTCACGGTGTCGCCGACGCGCGTGTCGGCCACTTCCTTGATGGCGCCCGTGAAGAAACCGACTTCGCCCGGCAACAGCTCCGACAGCATTTCCTGCTTGGGCCGGAAGATGCCCACGCGGTCGATCTGATAGTGACCACCCGACGCCATCATCTGGACCTTCTGGCCCTTTTTGAGGGTGCCCTCTTTGATGCGCACCAGCACGACCACGCCGAGGTAGGCGTCGTACCAGCTATCGACCAGCATGGCCTTGAGCGGCTTGTTGGCGTCGCCGACAGGGTGCGGCAGGCGCTCGACGATGGCCTCCAGAACAGCTGCGACGTTCAAGCCGGTCTTGGCCGAAACACCGACTGCGTTCGAGGCGTCGATGCCGATGACGTCTTCGATTTGCTTTTTGACGCGGTCTTCGTCGGCCGAAGGCAGGTCGATTTTATTGAGGACGGGGAGGATTTCGAGGTTGTTCTCGAGCGCCTGATAGACGTTGGCAAGCGTCTGCGCTTCGACGCCCTGGCTCGCGTCGACCACCAAGATGGCACCTTCGCAGGCGGCCAGCGAGCGCGAGACCTCATAAGCAAAGTCGACGTGTCCCGGCGTATCCATCAAGTTCAGCTGATAGGTCTTGCCGTCCTTGTACTTATAGTCGAGGCGCACCGTCTGGGCTTTGATGGTGATGCCCCGCTCGCGCTCAATGTCCATGGAATCAAGGATTTGAGCCTTCATATCGCGTTCAGCGACGTTGCCGCACAGCTGGATCAGCCGGTCGGACAACGTCGATTTGCCGTGATCGATGTGGGCGATGATGGAAAAATTGCGGATCAATGTGATGTCGTTCATGGCGCGCGTGATAGCACCCGCGTGCCTAGGGCAAAAGCGGAGTTTGCGGGCGGGTCAAGCCGCCGCGGCTCGCGGGGGCCTAATCGCCGCCAGCCAGCATAAAGGTCTGACAATTTGGGCGTTTAATCATAAGTATGGCGCGTCGTGGCCGCATGTGCATAAACTGCGCTTCCAAACGGGTAACCCAAGTGGAGATGTCACATAATGGCAAGCAACTCGAGTGGGCGGGGCGGGTCTGACGCATTCAAAGCAGCGGGGATTCCCGAAGAGGCGCAGAAAGCCATGACGGGCGCCTTTGAGGCGCTGACCGGCTGGCGTGATGAAATTGCCGCCGCAGCCGAGCGCAACAGCTCGAACGTGTTCGACAAAATGGGTTCAGCGGCCAAAGCCATGGGCTGGCCATCCGAACTCGTCGATATGACCCGCGAGCAGATGCAGCAGGGTTCGAAAATGCAACTGCAGCTCATGGACCAGGTGATGGATGTCTGGGAGCAGCAGGTGAAGTCGCCTGGTTCGCCTATTGGCGGAATGCCCGGCATGCCTGGTATGCCCGGGATGCCGAAAATGCCGTCGTTTGAAAATCCGTTTGCCGCGATCCCTGGAATGGCGAGCATGATGGGTCCAGGCGGCATTCCTGGCATGCCCGATTTTTCCGGCATGGCCAACCCGATGCAGTTCTGGATGCAGGCCGCTGAGGCCTGGCAGAAAAATTGGGCGACGGCCATGCAGTCGGCGATGGATATGCAGAAATCCGCGCTCGGCAAGGCGGGCAAGGGCCCGTTTGGCTGAGAGCCGCTCACACGCGGGTTGTTTCGTTGAGAGTCCGCGCGCGCCTCCTCTGTGGTGCTCGCGCGCGGCTGTCCCAAATTAAATTAAGCACCGCCCAGGGAGTGGCCGTATACGTGTTGCGGTCATGAGCGCCAGACTTTAGTGTCCGCCCGATTTTGGGAAGTATAACAGCTGCGCCGCCACGCGGTGCTTGTCGTTTTTGGGGCAGACGAAACCATCATGACGAGTCAAAATACGACAGTTTCCAGCGGATCGACCTGGGGCAAGGATCTGCTGGCTTCGGTCGTTGTCTTTCTGGTCGCCCTGCCATTGTGCATGGGTATTTCCATCGCATCGGGCATGCCGCCGACAGCCGGCATCATCACGGGCATTGTCGGAGGCATTGTCGTCGGTGCCATTGCCGGCTCGCCGTTGCAGGTCAGCGGACCGGCGGCGGGCCTCAGCGTACTCGTATTGCAACTCGTCCAGAACCCGCAGATCGGACTCGAACTAATCGGCGTCGTCGTCTTGTTTGCTGGTCTTTTGCAATTGACAGCCGGTCTGCTGAAGCTCGGCCAATGGTTCCGCGCCGTTTCGCCCGCTGTCATCCACGGCATGCTGGCTGGCATCGGCATTCTCATTCTGGTGGCCCAGTTCCACGTCATGCTCGACGGCAAGCCGATCGGCACCGGCCTGCAAAACTTGCTCGGCATTCCGGGCGCCCTCATGGACGCGATCTCCGTGGGCGACTCGCGTTTGACCGCTGCTGAGATCGGTCTTTTGACGATTGTCAGCATTTTTGTGTGGGGAGCCTTCGCGCCGAAGTCGCTGAAGGCCGTGCCGGCACCGCTCGTCGGCGTGCTCGTGGGCATCGTTGCAGCCGGGGTGTTTCATCTTGATCAGATCAAGTACGTGGTCGTGCCCGACAACATTTGGTCGACGGTCGTTTTCCCGACACCCGAAAAATTGCTGCACATTATGGACCCCGCCGTTCTGATCGGCGCGATTTCGGTCGCTTTTATCGCCAGCGCGGAAACGCTGCTGTGCGCCACGGCCGTCGATCAGATGCACTCGGGCCCGCGCACCAAGTATGATCAGGAACTCTCGGCTCAAGGCGTCGGCAACATGATTTGCGGCGCGCTCAGCGTGCTGCCGATGACGGGTGTCATCGTGCGGTCAGGCGCCAACGTCGAGGCCGGAGCGCAAACACGCAAATCGGCCATCCTGCATGGCTTCTGGCTGTTGATTTTCGCGTCGTTCCTGCCGTTCACGTTGCGCTACATTCCAGTATCGGCGCTGGCCGCCGTCCTGGTGTTCACGGGCTACAAGCTCGCGTATCCGAAGATCCTGCCAACGCTGTTAAAGTTCGGCAAGGGCGAAGTGTTCATCTATTTCACCACTATCGTCACCATCGTCATGACCGATCTGCTGAAGGGCGTCGTCCTCGGCCTCGTCCTGTCGATGCTGAAGCTGCTCTACGCATTTTCGCATCTCGATATTCGCAAGGAGGCCGATGCGGCTGGCGATCAAGTCGATCTCTATCTCAAAGGGTCGGCGACTTTGATCAAGCTGCCGGCGCTGGCCGCCGAACTCGAAACCTTGAAGCCCAATGCGACTGTGCGGGTGCACATCGGAGAACTCGATTACATCGATCACGCCTGCATCGACCTGTTGACCAACTGGGACAAACAGCGAAAGGCAACTGGCGGCTCGCTCGAGATTGAGTGGGACGAATTGAAGGGCCGCTACGACCGGCGCGGGGGCACACCGGCCGCAAAAGCTGCCCGCGCCGCCACATGATGGAGAGCGGTGTCTGACACGCACGTGTCAGACCAGCGCGCAAAGGTTTTGACTCTTCGATGAGTAGATGGCGCGCCGGTATCATTTTTTCTTTGCGCGCGGCGACACGCGTTCCGGGCGCCGCCAGTTGAGCGATGGGTCGAAACTATTGAGCGCCGGTATCAGACACCAACGGGTACAGAATTGTGCCCGAAATGTCGCGCTGGGTTTTGAAGGGCTAAGTTTTTTAGCCGTGGTGCCGATTTGGCCATTGCGGCGACTTGACGATGCCATACCGCTGGGCATGAGTAGAGCCGAAACTGATCTCAAAAGGTATTTCCGATGCGTGTCTTAATTTCGGCATTGTGCGGGGCGACCGCGCTCAGCTTTAGCGGCTTCGC
>JAYSUN010000424.1:0-3832 GCA_043719045.1 Hyphomicrobiaceae bacterium
GATTGCGGCGAATTTGGAAGGACGGTGACGGACAGAGACTGGGGCTATCCCCTGATATATCAGGGTTTTCAGGGACGGTCTTGGACACTCGCGAACAGGAGTATGGCGGGCACTCTTTCCGCCAAAAAATCAATAAAATCAATGACTTAGAGCAGAGACAAGCCATCCAGCCCTCATTCAAGCCCTCATTGTGAGAATGTTGGACGATGCAACTTATCACGGTCACAGCCGCCCTATCACCGGCCACCTATCCGCCTAGCTCGGCCATGCCTGATACCCCACCATCGCATCGGTGTATGACGGCATGAACGTCTGCGCTCCCAATCCCCCAAATCGCGGGCAACGCGACAATCGCCGCAGCCGGTCTGAAGATGCCGTGGGCGTCCACACGATCATGTAGCGCCAGCTTCAGAACGGCGGGAGGCTATCCAGATAGGTCTTGAAGTAGTTCGGAGTGAATTTGGAGTCGAATGCGCCATTGATGATGGTTTCGACAAGATCGATGGACACCGGCTCGCGGACAATGAACGTTTTCTTCGCCACGCAATCTGAGATGTGTTGAGCGCCACGAACCATTGGGTTCCGGTAGTAGATGAAGCTCTGCGCCTTGATGAATGGGTGATCGGCCTCGGCTGGCTCGAACACGCGAGTGAGATGATCCGACTTGTCGCCCTTGACGGTCGAAAAACTGACCATGGCGTGCTGGCCAGCCGCGCAAACATCGTTCAGGATGACAAACAGGTGAGATCGCGGGCCGCATTCGATAAGCAGCGTCCCACCCTTTACAGACTTGTCGGACATGCGTTCAGTGACCAAGGCTACGCATCAGGGCGCGTTCATTCTCAATGCGTCCAGCAATCTGCCCTGACTTTTCCTTGCGCCCTAGCGCATCCAAGACGCGTTCGTAGGGGATAGGGCTCGACGATCCACATGGGTCGATCCACTCTGCGCAGTTCTCGTGGGTGTGTTTGACAAGCTCCCACTGCTCCATTCCGCCGAATTTCGCCCAGATGTGCTCCAGCACTTCAAGCTCGGCATTGCTCAACTCGTCCAGGTCGGACTCTTCAACGGCCTTAGCGCAAACCACGTCATGGCCGGACTTCAAGAGCAGCCCACTCCAGTTTGGGGATTGATGGCGGCCTTTCGCGAAGTCGTATGTCGTCGAGTTCACGGGCCCATGGGGCATAGACACAAGCCCGTCGTGCAAGATCGGCGAGTCGTACCGGTCCAAGAACTCCCGGTCACTAAGATAGACGAGCTTGATCAACTTGACGATGTTGATCTTACCGCCCTCTTTGGTGGCGAAATAGGCCGCTACATGCGCCGCCTTCCTCTCGTTGAATCCGTAAGCCATCTGTCTTTCTCCCGTGCACAAATCCGAACGAGCGCAGCGCGATCCTGTTTCGTTCTTACACTTTATCACATTTTGAGCGTCGAGTGGTGCATTTCCTGTTGACAGCATGTGCGAATAGTTTTCGGCGATACAAGGGCGGCACACTACGCGCCAGGGTTGCTCGCGATCTTATGCCGTTGATACATAACGGTCATTCGGCCAGCTATGGGATTTTTCCCCATTTTCAACCAGGGTAGCGCACCTTGGCGTCCCGCTGGAGACGCTACGCCGTCGGCAAGACCAAGCGTGAGGTTATGGAAATCATCCGGGCCACCGACACGCGCGGACCGCACATCGCCCAGCGCTTCGTTCTGCAATTGAACGGCCGGACCGGCTCGACGGCGGATGCGCTTGGGTCCGAAATTGAAGTTGGTGCACTCGACAAGGTGACGGCTCCGAGGCCGCGCGCCCAAGTCGGCTGACATTTCGCGGAGGCATGCGAGAATACCCCAGCGCCGAACGGTCGCGCAAACCTTGTGGTGATCTTGCGGTCCGAGCCCGTTCCGGCGCCGTCAAGCAGCAACTGTAAACCGACCGCCGATAATCAGCACGTCACCGCCGCAATCGTTCGCCAGAGTTCCCCAGTGTTCCGACCGTTGCGATGATACCATACCGGCGACATCGCCCGGCTCGCTCGCGGCTTTCCGCATTGCTCGGCACCACAACATCAGCCGAGATGCCGACCATCTCGCCAACCATTTCGTGGCTTGGCTGACCGAGCATGCCCTTTGTGATCGCGAATGGCCGGTTGACGATCTGTACTGGCTCGCCAGCGAAGACTTCGCGCCGGCCCTTGACCTGACCTTGCCCCCGCGCCGCGTGTTTCTGGGTGCACTCCAGGCCCGTTGCGGCGTCACCGTGACCTATGATCGCCGCGACGGCCGGCCGGTCAATGGCAAGTGGCGGAAGACGACGTTTTATCGATTTGCAGTGTCAGCTGAGTCGCTGAAAATCGCTGCGTAGGCGGTTCACTAATCTGTGGCCCCTATCAACCCGGATCATGCACTATCCGGGTACAGGGAACTGCGCACTCTGCCTCTCAACTCGCCTTTCGTCACATCGCGGTTACAGCTTCTTGGCCTAAAACCAACACTCGTGTCACCAGGAGCCCATGCAAACAGACCGGGCAATGACAGCGCGGGGCATCGTCACGAAGCCATCAATCGCCGCTGAATCGCTGAAAATTTAGAATATAGGTCTTGCGCACGGTTATGGAAAAAGTGCCGATCTCCTGGAGCAAGTGCACTCGTCGACTATTGACATTGCCGATAACTGGCAGCTTGCCGTGCGGCTGCACTTGGCCCGTAGTCCTTACCCCAGTTTGACGCGATGGTCGTAAGCGGACGCTGCGGCAGTGACGCATCTAGAACACTTGCGCTCCTGGTCCTCTCGCGCTGGAAGCCACAGCGGTCATGGCCGTAGCGCCGACGGTGCCACGAATAGCGTCGTTGCCGGCAGCGCCGACGAGTGTGGGGGCGCCCTTGTTTTGGCTGTTGCCGCGTGCTGGCGAGCACAGCGCGGAGGGGGAGTATCAGGCATCCTCTGGTCATCACCGACGCAAACAGACACGGCGCCGGCTGCACCAATTGAACCTCAACCCTCCCCTCACAAAGGCATATCCTATGACCAAGATCCTCGCTGCCATCGTTCTCGGCCTCGCAGCCCTCACCCAATCGGCCACAGCCGGCAATGACACCCACGTCCAGAAACAAAACTTTGTCCGCCCGATGATCAACACGCACGTGTTCTTCAAGCCAGCCGTGCAGCCGATATACAAGCCTATCGTCATCCAGCACGTGGTGCAAAAGCCGATTTATCTCCCGGTGTACCATTCCATCGTGACGACGCACGCTGGCTACAAGCCTTCCTACCACACGCCGAAGCACAACTATTTGCCATACACAACCTACAGCTACGACAGCGCGCCGAAGAACTGCACGATGATACTCTACAAGTCGGACTACGGCATGGTTCGCAAAGTGTGGCGCTGCGGTGTGGTCGAGAAGGTCGAACTCGCACCGGCGAAGATCATCGAGCGCACGATTGAAAAGCAGGTCGTTGTAAAGCAAATCATCGAAAAGCGTTCGAGCGAGAAAGAGGCCCCGACCGACGACACGTTGCCGCCGAAGTAAGGGTTACATCAGCCGGGGTGGAGCATCGTCTCCGCCCCGCTTTGGCCTAGAACCAACATTCGTGCCACCAGCACGACAATTTCCGTCTGCCGCCCTTATCGTGAGCGTGTCCGAAGCTAGGGGATCAAGTAGCGTGCTGCGCCCAAGTTGGGCGCGGTCGGTTGTGCCCCCCCGAAGCCGAAGTTGCGGCCTCTTGACTTGCGCGGGCCACCGTGTCTGTTTCCAATGTTCGTGTTGGAGAGCGGTACGGGGACAACGAGATAGAAACCTGCCGCTCAGTCACGTCGCCCCTGCGTCAGCCACTCTA
>JAYSUN010000425.1:0-3832 GCA_043719045.1 Hyphomicrobiaceae bacterium
GTCGCCGGTTTCTATGGCAAGGACATCCTGTTTCCCAACGCCGATGTATCGCCGCAAGACATTGATGCCACCGGGTCCTACGATGCATTCACCTTCACCACGATGATGCAGCTCGAGGACTACGGCTTCTGCAAGAAGGGCGAAGGCCCGCAGTACGTCTCCGACGGTACCATGCGTCTGGGTGGCCGCCGACCGAACAATACCTCCGGCGGTCATTTGTGCGAAGGGTATACGCACGGGATCGCGATGGTGATCGAGAACGTGCGGCAACTGCGGCACGATGTCGACGACAGTTGCCCGATCGGGCCGGACGGCAAACGTCAGCACACCTACGATTATCGCGAGGGCGGCTGCCGGCAGGTGAAAGATGCGCAGTTGACGGCCAATCTGGGTTGGGCGATGCCCGGCACCGGTTCGGCGATGATCATGCGAAGGGGATGAGCGATGACATTACAAGGGTCCCATCTGGGCATGAACCTGACGGTCGAAGAACTCGACATCGAAAACACCGCATATTTTGGTCATTGTGCGAAGCACGATTTCCATTTGCAACGCTGCGACGCATGTGAGCTGATGCGCTACCCGCCAACGACTGCCTGTCCGTTCTGCACCAGCCTCGATTCCACCTGGATTCCGGTCGAAGGCAAAGGCGAGGTGCACTCCTACACGGAGGTTCATCACGGCATCCAGCCGCAATTTCAGAAGCAGACGCCCTATCTGGTTTTGCTCGTGGAACTGGACACACAAAAGGGCAAACCGAGCGAACATGACGCGCTGCGCGTCGTAGCCAATCTGGTGACGCCGCAAGGTCAACTGGCGCCGGCCGATCAGGTGCGGCGGGTCGGCATCGGGACACGGGTGCGGATGGTGTTCATTGATCTGTCGCCGGGGTTATCCTTGCCGCAGTGGACCATCGATGAGGATTCGCCGCAGCCGGTTCCGTGGCGTTATCCTGAACCTTGAACGCCGATTCGCATCAAGTCTGCGTGCGTCGCTCCTGCGCGCAGCGACATCCTTCCCTCACGTGATGGCTTGGACAATGCCATCGTCGGCACTCGTTCCTTTAATGCCAGGGATTCACGAGCGTCAGTCCGGTGGCTTCGAAGTCCTTTGTATTGCGGGTCGCAGCCATTGCAAGAATGCTCCCTTGCAATGGCTGCAATTTGCACATCGGGAACTGACATGCGTCAAACCGCTGAGCGCGTTGGCCAAGAGCTCGCCGTAAGCCAGCGCAGCGGGTACATCGTACGCGTAGGTTCGCTCGGCAAACCGGATGCGCCATTCGGAAATCTGGGCTTCAAATTTTGATTTGCGTAGTCCAGCTTCAAGCTTGGCCACGCCGAACGCCAATTCGCCGATCACACTCGACGGTAGGTGGCTTTCTTCTTCATGCATCAAAAACCATCGTTCCACGGCAGCCTCGGGCAGCGCTTTTATCAGCTCCGAGAGCACGATGATGTCCAGAAGAATCACAAATCAATGCCGTCGCGAGGTTTTCTGTATTCAGCAATGAGTGAGTCAAGGTCGACATCGCTAACCGCGAGCGACCTGAGTCGTTTCAAAAACGATGCAGCGCTAGGTTGCGGGTGACGTGCCGCATATTGCACAAGCGCGTCTTCGACAATGGCGTGGATCGGCCGTTGTTCGCGTTTAGACAATTGATGGGCGCGATCCCTTGCGCGAGCGCTGCGAACAGAAAATTGTGGAGAGACCATGCTGGATTATTGCGATCGGGTTACTACGTACGAGATACTCTCCGCGATGTTAAGCGATGTTAAGCGCTGTGAGCGCTACGCGCTTTTCCCGCTCCGTTCGGACGGTGTGCAGCCCGTTAACCTTCACTTGGGTCGCGATCTTTTTCGCGACCGCGGCGCAGTCGTCGCGGCGGGTGACATCAAGCTCGAAACTCTCGGCCGCGCCGCCCTTGTTGCGGATCTCGCTGGCGACCCCGGCAGCGGCCTCGCCGTTGATGTCGAGCAGCACCACCCGCGCGCTCTCGCGGGCATAGCCGATTGCAATGGCGCGTCTCGTCTGTTTTTCGTTTGTTTCGGACTTTTCCGCAGGTTAGCATGTGGCGGGATCGGTCGCGTGAAATTCGCAGAGCGCTGAATTCCTGGCGAGAAATCGGCGATTATGCGAGTGGAGTATTTGATGGTTGGGGAGGCGACTTACGGGTTGCGTCGATGCCGAGTGGCATAGGCCACCGCTGACTATTGTTCTACAGCAACTCCACCTCGTCATTGCATGTCGATACCTAAGCTTTTGAAGGGGGTGGATGACGCCGCCTGAAGGCGTGCGTTCGAACAATCCCAGTGCGGTGAGTTGTCCAAAGAATTGGCCAGAGGCCTCGAAGTTCAGGGTTTCACAAACCCAACGGCAGGCTGAAACTCTTATGCTGCAAAGCCTGCCGGCTACCTTCGCAGGTCGACGGTTGTTGCCAAGGTGAAAAGCGATTTCATGCGATTGTCCTTTGGCGGCCTAGCGGAACGGTGGAGTGGCCGTTCAACGGCCACTTTGAAAAGACAGGTGACAGATCCTGGATGCGCCGCGGGGTGCCAAAGACCGGATGGGCGTGCCGGATCTTTGTCGGGAGCTCCGGATCAGCTCGGCGGCGTTTTACAAGTGGCGGGCCAAATTTAGCGGCATGGAGCTGAATTCAGATTAAAGCGGTTTCCCACGATCAGGACCGTCGGTATGCAACGAGAGGATGAAGGCTACGACTGATTCTTCGATTGCATCGCCGGTCTTCTGCAAACGCTAGCCCGCCGAACCGCTCTTCCACGAGACAGAGTGCTCTAAATTGACGTTCTCGAACAACGCGGCCGCGTGGTCATCCAAGGCAAGGGAGTGATCGATCTCGCCGCGCCGCATGGCTTCAAGCGATGCGGGTCGCCGATCACTATCGCCATCAAAGTGAACTGCGCATGCGCCTGGAATCAACCCTACGCCGCCGACAAAGGCGAATTCCCGCCACACGGCCAGTGCCGCGCGCGTGTGACCGCCGCTGACGAAGATAGCATCCTGGTCGGCTAGCTCAGTGACCTTGAATGATCCGGGACGTACGGGAGAAAAGAATGACAGATGAGAAGGCGGCACTGGCGTTGACCGTAGGCTGCATAGAACTTGGCCAGGAACAACTCCAGATCACCTGCCGGTGTCGGGATAAAGCAGATTTTTGGGTTCGGATTTTCGGTCAATGCAAGGATTTAGTCATCGATCGGCGAAAGCGAATCATCCATCAGAAAGCCACCGCCGCCGATTGCAAGGATGCGTTTTTTCATATGTTGGTGAGTCGTCTGGCGCGGGGGATTTTCCAAGGACATTTACCTGAGTGTTACTCCCAAAAGGTTTAGCAGGGCGACGATCACAGCCCCTGACGCATGGCGGCGGTCCAGACCAAGTCGCTCAAATTACGTGAAGTGAAATCGGAACGTGTTTTTGAAAATTCAAAAAATCTGTATCCAGGCTAAAAATAGGAAGCTGGTGATTAATGGCGAGGGCGCAAATTAGGAAGTCAGTATTTGAACCCTGTACTCCGCGAGCGCGGCAAGTGTTGAAGACTTCGGCTGCTTTTCCGTAGTCCCGCATCGTTAACGGCACATCCTCAAACGCGGTGAGCCTGCTTTTCAAAGCGTCAAAACCTGCCTGAGTTTTGATCACGCGCGCATCGAAAAACGGCAACAGTTGCGTCATCAGCACGCCACCGACGCCGCGGTCGCGGTCGATCCAGTAGGACGAATTAAACACGCCGGCCCAATCGCCGGTGCCGGCGCTGCGCATGCCGGGCAGGTCGACGAGTGTCAGGTGAAAACCCAGGCCCCAGGTCTGCGGC
>JAYSUN010000426.1:0-3826 GCA_043719045.1 Hyphomicrobiaceae bacterium
CCCAGCAGCAGTTGCACTGGTCGTTGTGCCCCGCGAGATCGTCTCGGTGCTCTATGAGCGTGGTGCCTTCAAAAGTGCCGATGCGGCCAACGTGGCGGCTGCATTGGCGTTTTTCGCCGCAGGATTACCATCCTTTGTCATGATCAAGGTTTTTTCGCCCGCCTTCTTTGCCCGCGAAGATACCAAGACACCGATGCGCTTTGCCATCATCAGCCTGACGCTCAACACTTTGGGGTCAGTCGGCCTGTTCTTCTTGTTTCGCGAGATTGGTTGGCGGCCCTACGTCGGCATCGCCGTTGCGACAGCCTTCGGCGGCTGGCTTAATGCACTCTTACTCTTCAGCGCCTTGCGCAAGCGCCGTTACTTCGTTGCCGATGCCCGGTTGCTTCAAGCGCTGTTCGGTATCATTGTTGCCAGCGCAATCATGGGCGTGGCGCTCTGGTTTGGAGCCGAAATGCTGCAACCGTGGCTCGCTGGCACGAAGCCGATCTGGACGCGTGCAGCAGCACTCGCGGTTCTGGTTGTCGTGGCCGGGGCAATCTACTTTATCGCAGCCATGTTGACCGGCGCATTGCGCCTCTCAGCCCTGAAATCCGCCATCGGCCGAAACTGAGTTCAGATGCCGTCGATGGCCGCCTTACGGATTGCCTTGAGTGTCTTCGGCATGTCGCTTTCCAGGGCTGAACGGATCAGTGGCGCTGGCACCGGCAAACCGATGGCGATATTGGCCGAGTAGTGCAAACGGGTGCCGGCACCCGCCGGCAAAATTTCCAGCCGCCACTCGCCTTTCAATTGCTTTAGGTCGCCCTCGACCCGAGTGAATCGAATTTCCTTGGGAGCATCGTATTGAGACTTGAACACGCTCCGCATCGTCGGGAGCAAGCGGCTCCAGCTGATGGTATGCTCGCGAACGTCAGATTTGGCGCTTGGCTCAGTGCTGATAATCTTGCAGGTCTTGAGCCCATTGAAGACTTTCAGATTGAGGTCGCAATCGGTCAAAATCCTCCAGATTTTGTCGGGCGCAGCCGGGACATCAATCACGGCCTCAACCAGGCCCGCAGCTTTCTCGACGGGATCCGGTGTGTATGCTGTGACCGGTTCGCCAGTCTTTAAAGTCTCGAGTGCAGCCGCGTTCAGCTCGAGTGCAACGACAGGCGTGAACCAGACCGACCATAGCCAGCAAGCCGCGACAACGCGAACGTGATTGGACACATGAATTCCGAGCAACGTCTGCATCCTGGCCTCCTGCGGTTCACAATGACAGCCACTCAGTGTTGCTGCACGATCGAGAAGCTTGTGAACTTTTTCAAGCAGAGTTGTGACATGCAAGAGTGCTGCCGTCACCTGTCGCCACTCAGCACCAGCTGCCAACGCCGACCAGCTACATGCCGCTTTCACGGACGAGGATCTTCATGACGTGGCGCCATGTTCGCGCCAGAAAACTCTCCGGAACCCCCTCGATAACGAGGACACCCCGCCGCGTCTGATCCGCGAGCTCGCCTGATTTCACTTGCGCGGTGACTGCATAGGCCGCCTGTGCTGGGATCGCACGTTGAGTCATGTCAATCGTAGCAAGTACAGGACCACCGTAAAGTGACACCAGCTCTGGCCGGTCAAGAGCCGTAGCAGAGGCCAGACCAATGTTCATGATTTCAGCTACCATCGCAGGTTCTGTGCCGGTTTCCGCAATGAAGCGCGCAGGTGCACCTCGACTCACGCGCCAGACGTCATTCTCGCTGAGATAGCCTTGCGCCACCAACGCAGTCTGCGATCGTAGCAACAATAGCGGCTCCTTGTGTCCGAGACTTCGACCCGGATGAACCGCAGGATTGATCTCGGCAGCAACGCCGCTGATCGGTGCCTTCACGATCAAGTCAGCACGCTGCACCAAAAGACCTTCTCGTCTGCGCTTAAGTGACAGCTCCTCTTGCAGGAGCACCCGCGTGTCCTCACGATCAACTTCGTCCGCGGTCCGTCGCGCAAGTCGCAGGCGCACGGCCGAGAGCTTCAGGTCAGTTGTCAGCAAGGCATGAGTCAATGATGAGGCTTCCAGCGTGACGAGCGGCTGTCCGGCTGCGACAAGCATCCCCAGTGTCACATGCACAACTGTCACGACAGCCGCCTCAGGCGCAAACACTGTGGTGACCTCTTGAGCTTCTAGAACAGCTGCTACATGCACACGGCCCGACCACGGAATCATTGCCATCAGGATGAGGCCAATGACAACCGTGGCAGTCACGGCACTACGTCGGTGTAGTCGAATCTGTCTGCGCATCAACCACCATGCTGTCAGTTCACTGATGATCGGGCCGGCCACAAAGTAAATGATCTCAACCAAGAACAAGATCACACCGGCCAACTTGAAAAAATAGTGATAGACCGCGAGTGCGATTCCGGTGAACAGGATCAGTCGGTAGAGCCACGTGGCCCAGGCATAAAGTGTGAGCCCACGAGACAACCAGATGGGCATGATCTCAGGGGGCCGTAGATTCAACCCAAACAGAACCCTGCGCATTCGCCAGCGACCCAAGGCGAAGCTCCGAGCCTGCAGGTTTTCAACGCCCAGCAGGTCGCCGGCAATGTGATACCCGTCGAAACGCATGAACGGATTGAGGTTGATGGCGACACTCATCAGCCAGCTGGTCGTTGCCAGCGTCAGCATCAGCGACTTGATCGGTCCAAACGGCAGGAACGACCAGAGTAGAGTGGCACAACAAGCAATGGCAAGCTCAGCCGCCACGCCCGCGGCATCGACCATGATACGTTGGCGCCGTTGCGTCAGACGCCACGCATCCGTCACGTCACAATAGAGCATCGGCACACCCATCATGAAGGCTACCCCGATCACCGGGACACGGCAGCCGAATGATGTCGCGACGAAAGCATGAGCCAGCTCGTGGATGGCTTTGACAACGAACAAAGTGGCTGCAACGAGCGCCGCACCTTCAATAGAAAACAGCTCGCTGGCGGCGGCGATAAAGTTTGTCCAGTCACGGGCAACCAGATAGAGGCCCAGCAGGCCAATAACAGCTATGGCGTTGCTAGCGGATTTGTTGCCCAGCCAGCGAACACATGGCAGCGCCCAACGCAAAAAACCGTCAGGCGCCACAAGTGGTATCCGGAAAAAGAGGTAGTTGTGCATGAGACGTGAACCGAGACTCCCATGTCGGCGCGCATCTGCGGCTGCAAAAAAACGCCATCCACCTTCAGGCGCTTCCACGGTTAAACTACTCGCATGCAGGAAGCGCGCAAAAGCCTGAAACTCCGTCGCGTCCAACGTCTCACCAAATTGATGCCAAGCCTGATCGATGAGTTCGTCGCAACCCAGTGTCGGCTTCCAGATCGAGCACAGAACATAGGCCGTACGGTCAATGGCAATAAAGCGGTGCTGCAATGGATCGTAGATCAACCACTGTTGAGTACCGTCTGTCGCCGGCGCAGCTCTCAGAAGCTGCAGATCCTGCCGCAACTCCGGCAATAGGATCGGCGGCGTCATAGGCCCAGCCATTGACGGGCGGCTGTAATGGGGCGCCGCAGCAGCAGGTCACCCAGCATCGTCGGCGCTCCGTAGATTTGCGCCGTACCACGAACGCCGAGGCGATGCGCACGCTTGTCTTCTGGGTCAACCGCCGCGAAGACGCGATGCACCGCGATACGCGTATCATTCACCCGGGCTTGATAGTCGAACCTCGTTACTGTCGCCGCAATCGGCCGTAGCGGATCCGCGTCCATGAATGCTTTCACAGTCACGCCAATCTTCATCAGAATAGCGTCGGACACCGGCACTTCGATTTTCAACTCGAACGTTTGCGGATCTGCGATCTCC
>JAYSUN010000427.1:0-3818 GCA_043719045.1 Hyphomicrobiaceae bacterium
GAACTGCGCGACGCGGCCATTAAAGAGCAAACGGCGAAGGTGGCGTGACGGCCACCTCGTCGTCATCGCGCACGCGACGAGCAGCAACGACCTAGAACACCTGCGCCAGCCCTTGCGAAGGAGCTGGCGCAATTGTTATGTCACTCGTGTAAACCATGGAGTCATTCCCCTTTGATCCGCCAAAACATTGCATCTGGCAGCCCACTTGAGCCGATCATCGGTTTTTCACGGGCCGTTCGCGTCGGCCAACACATTGCGATCGGCGGCACCGCTCCGATTGGAGTGAACGGCAAATGTGCGGGGCGGGGCGACGTCGTGGTGCAAACGCAGCGCTGCTTTGAGATCATTGAAAAGGCCCTCAAGGACGCCGGCAGCGGCTTAGCCGACGTGACCCGGACGCGCATCCTGCTCATTCGGATCGCCGACTGGCAGGCGGTCGCAAAAATCCACGGCGAGATCTTCAGCACCATTCGCCCCGTCACGACCGTTGCCCAAGTCACCGGCTTTGTTGACCCGGATTGGTTGATCGAGATTGAGGTTGACGCGATCATGTCATGACTGCGGCTCGCGGACCCTCGACTGGACCTTGACGTCCCCACACGCAGCCTGTCACGAGCACAGCGGTCAGACTGACCTGTACAAAGGCAAGCCCAAATGATCATCCGCGGCCACGAAACTGTCTTGGTGATGGGCATCACCGGCAAACAGGGGACATTCTGGGCCGAGAAAATGGCCGCCTATGGCACCAAGATCATCGGTGGCGTGAACCCGAAACGCGCCGGCGAAAGCCATCTCGGGCAGCCCGTCTGGGCAAGTGCTGCTGAGGCTGCCAAAACCAGTCCGATCGGCGCCGCCGTGTTGTTCATTCCGCCGATGGGAGTCAAGGCTGCAGCCCTCGACTGCATCGACGCTGGCATCAAAAAGATCATCTGTCTGACCGAACACGTCCCCGTCCACGACAGCATGTACATTTTCGCAGCCGCCCGCGAGCGCGGCGCGCAGGTGTTGGGGCCAAACACTGCCGGCCTCGTCACCACAGGCGAAAGTTTCGTCGGTTTCATGCCCGCCTTCAACCCCCGGATCTTCAAAGCCGGCTCGATCGGTGTCATCTCCCGCTCGGGTTCGCTCGGCACCTTGCTGTGTCTCAATCTCGTCCAGGCTGGCCTCGGCATTTCATCGTTCATCGGCATCGGCGGTGACCCGATCATCGGGATCACCACCAAGGATGCCCTGATGGCGCTCGATCATGACCCCGCGACGAGAGCCGTCGCACTCGTTGGCGAGATTGGCGGCGCCATGGAAGAAGAGGCGGCACACTACGCAAGCACGATGAAAAAACCGATCGCCTCGTTCATCGCGGGTGCAGCCTCGCCGCCGGGCAAAAAGATGGGTCATGCCGGCGCCATCGTCACGGGAAATTTCGGCAGCTACGCCGGTAAAAAATCCGCGCTTGAAGCCGCAGGCGTCACCGTCTGCGCCACCCCCAGCGGTGTTGCTGAGGTCTTGAAGGGCAAGGCCTGATCAAGCATCGTTGCGCCGCCTGTCATACTGAACCGGAAAAGTTCTGACCGGTCCTGCCGCTGACCGCATGCCGGCCGGCTCGCAGTGACGCGTGTCGGCATGCGCAAGCAAGACGACACCCGGCGCCTGACGGCACCAGCGCCAGAGCCAAGGCTTCCGCGCGCCGGACTCACTGTCCACAACAGGGCCACGGCACCCCGCGTCGGCCGACGTGCCGGCGTGCTATTGTTGCGGCATGCAGAGACAGATGATTCGCATTCTAGGCATCGACCCGGGCCTGCGCCGAACGGGCTGGGGCGTCATCGAGTCAGATGGCATTCGGCTCGTCTATGTCGCGAGCGGCATGATCAAATCCGACAACGATGGCTTGCTTGCCGCGCGGCTGTGCCAATTGTTCCAAGGCCTGCAAGCCGTGATCGCAACGCAGATGCCCCAAGAAGCCGCGGTCGAAGAAACCTTTGTCAATGAAAACCCAAAAGCAACATTGAAACTTGGCCAGGCGCGCGGCATCGCCATGTTGGCGCCAGCGGTGAAGGGTCTCCATGTCGCTGAATACACGCCAAACCTGATTAAGAAAACCGTGGTTGGCTCGGGTCATGCGGACAAGCGGCAGATCCAGATGATGGTTGGCATGCTGTTGCCTAAGGCCAAATTCGAGAGTGCCGACGAGGCAGACGCCTTGGCCATCGCGATCTGCCACGCCAACCATCGCACCAGCGCCCAAGCTCGAGCATTGCTGAGCGCGCGCGTCGGTTGATGTTCAGAACTCAATGGTGCCCTCGGACACGCGCACGGCGTGGCCTCCGATGCGGGCGCCAACGAGTTTGCTGCCACGCACCTCGAGCGACAGATTGATCAAGCTCGGGCGACCCATTTCGAAACCTTGTTCGATGTCACGTTTGTGCAGGCCGTCGCGCGGGCTATCGAACTGATGGACCACCCCGGCGAAGGCGGCGGCCGCGCCACCTGTGGCTGGATCTTCGATAACGCCTGCTGAGGGCCAAAACATGCGCGCGTGAAACTGCGCAGACGCGTGCACGGTCTCGCGGGTATAGAGAAAGGCGCCGCCCGGGAGCGGATCTTTAAACACATGCTGCCAATGCGGAGCCTGGACCGTGGCGCGCTCGATCACCTCACGCGAGGCGACGGGGATGAATGCAAACGGCACTCCCGCCGTGTAGACGACTGGCCGGTGATTTTCGAAACCAATTTCAGACGGGATCAGCCCGAGTGCCGGCGCGATCTGATCCGTTGGCGGCAGGGGGACGCCGCGCTCAGGCAATCTGGGCAGGTCAAACTCGGCAAATGACGCCCTGCTCGGGCGTTGACGCACACCGACACGAACCGTCCCGACCTTGAGTTCCAGGACAATCAAAGCATCGCGCTCGCCGGTCGTCTCGGGAACCCGCAATTCGCCAAGCAGGACCGCCGTCCCAACGGTCGGATGGCCCGCGAAGGGCAACTCTGTGGCAGGCGTGAAGATACGCAATTTGGCGGTATGCGCCGGCCGGTCGGACCTCTGTAAAAATACGGTTTCAGACAAGGCAAACTCGCGCGCGATGGTTTGCATCTGGCGGTCACTGAGATCGTCAGCAGCGTGAACCACAGCCAACGGATTGCCACCAAACCGCGTTTCGGTGAACACATCGAGCGTATGAAACTTAAGGCGCATAAATGAAACCCGCCGCGTTCTTGAACTCTGCGATGCTATGCCGGAATTCGAAGCCGTCTCCAAGCGGATTACGCAGCGGTCATTTCAACCGAGCCGAATGCGTCGATGCTGAAACTGAAGCTTTCGTTGCCGCCGATGGGCAGCGTCGGAATGAGGCTGCCTGTGATGACAACCATGCCGGCTTTAAGCGGGCGATCACGCGACACCGCGAGATTGGCAACCCAAGCCAAGGCCCCCATCGGATCATCAGTCAGCCCGGTTTTGTGTTTCTTACCGTTGACCAACAGCGTCCCGGACAAGCCGTTCAAGTCATGCCCCTCGGGCACTGCATGTTCAGCACCAAGGACAATACCGCCGTTCCAAGCATTGTCGGCGATCAGCGATAACGCCTTGGTGTCTTTGTAAATGGCATTGCGGTCCTCAATCAGCTCAAAGGCTGGCATGACAGCTGAAACCGCCGCTCGGGCGCTGACGCGATCATAGGGCGCAGCCGTCTTCGGCATATCGCGCCCGATGCGCACTGCCAACTCACACTCGATCACGAGGTGCTGAAACAGTGCCCGCTCAATGACCGCCGGAGACTTGTGGACCCGACGGGCAAAGATGATGCCACCACAGGGATGAT
>JAYSUN010000428.1:0-10941 GCA_043719045.1 Hyphomicrobiaceae bacterium
CCCTGGGTCAAACTGGTGGTTTACTTTTCCGCGCGGCTTATGGCCGGATTTGGACGCCGGGGCAACGGCTGCTGAACAGGAGTTGCGCGATTGTGAGGCTTTGTTCCCAGGCCGTTATACCAATCCGCACAAACACTGACTTGTGCGGATTGGTGGCCGAGCGCGGGGCTGGCCGGGTGGCCGAGCGCCAAGTCAAGAGACTACCAGCCCGCAGCCCTCAAGAGGAAAGAGTCCTGTTTTCTGCGGGCTGGTATGAGGACGTGAAAGGGGCACAAGCCTGCGCCTGTGCCCCCACGTGTTTGGGTCGAAAGACCATTGAGATCACAGCTCGATGTCGCCGCCACCATCATAGCCGTTGTCTGCAACTTCTTGCACGCCCGGGTCATTGCCGGGATCGTTGGCCTCGTTGTAGGCTGCATCTTGGGCCGCGTCCTGAGCTGCGTTTTCGGCCGCGACGTCGCCGCTACCACCGAAGCCAGAGTTTGTGCCCGGATCGTTGTTGCCTAGTTCAGTCGATGCGGACTGCGATGAGCCACCGCCGCGCATCATATTCCCGATGGCATTGGCGGCCAGCATACCACCGGCGACGCCCGCTGCTGTTGCCATGGCCGAGCGCATGAAACCACCGCCGGCGGCAGGGGCCGCCTGAGGCTGTTGCGCATAGCCACCCTGCTGGGGCGCGGCCGAGGCCCGACCCCAGGGGCTGGTGGACGGCTGCTGGGACGGGTTGTAAGCGGGCGCTTGTGCACGTCCTGCAGGTGGAACGCTCCGCGGTTCTGGCTGAGCCCCACGGCCGCCAAAGATGCCACCGCCGAGGAAGCCTCCATTGGACGACTGTTGCGGTGCTCCACGCGCGGCGCGACTTTCAAGATCCTGGATCTGGGCTTGCGCGTCTTCAAGCTGCTGTTGCTGCTGCTGCATCACCTGCTCTTGAACCAAAACTGTCTGGACGAGCATGTAACCGGCGTCAGGGTTTTGTCGTGCGAGGCTAATGATCAAAGCTTCGGCGTCGCGGTCCTTTTCGACCGGGCCATGGCTGCGAAAGCGCTCGAATAGGTCGGAGATCAGCTGGCGTTCATCGGCGTTCATGAGGTCCCTCCCGCAATGGGGGCATCGGATTGATGACGCTGCGACATATGGTGCGGACAGGTCGTCAGCGCAATGGGGCTGCCATCGGTTCTGTCAAAATTCCGTGTATGGCTGGATTGCAGCCGATCATCGCAGCACACGCACTCGAGCGGCCGTCGCCACCGATTTCTTCAATTCGGGCACGCGCGGACCCAGCTGGAGCACTGTAGCCCGAGATTCTGTCAGGTCGGTGGCGGGCCAAACACGAGAACCGCGTTCAGGCCACCGAATGCAAATGAATTGGACATGGCATAGGCGACCGCCTTTTTGCGAGCATGGTTTGGCACATAGTCAAGGTCACACTCGGGGTCCGGCTCTTCAAGGTTGATCGTTGGTGGCAAGATGCCGTCTTGAATGGTTTTGATGCAGGCCACGGCTTCGATTGCTCCACCTGCACCCAGGGGGTGACCGTGCATGGATTTGGTGGAGGACACCGGCAAGTTCTTGGCGTGCTCACCAAAGACCCGCTTAATGGCGTTGGTTTCATTTTTGTCGTTCATGGTTGTCGCAGTTCCGTGCGCATTCAGATAGTCGATCGCTGCCGGTGCCAGCTTGGCGTCCTGGAGCGCCAGCCGCATGGCTTCACTGGGGCCCTCAATGTCCGGGTTGACCATGTCTTTGCTGTCGGAGGTCATGCCAAAGCCGCAAATCTCAGCCAGGATAGTGGCGCCGCGGCGTTGCGCATGTTCCAGGCTTTCCAGCACCAGGACGCCGGCGCCTTCACCCAGCACGGTGCCGTTCCGCTTTTTGGAAAACGGGAACACGCCTTGCGGGGACAGAACATGCATCGCCTGCCAAGCCTTCATAGTGCCGTAGTTGATGACACTTTCCGAGGCCCCGACGATGGCGACATCAACCATATTGTTGCGGATGTAGTCGCGGCCTAATCCGATGGCATGGGCGGCGGTGGAACAGGCCGAGCAGGTTGCAAATGTCGGGCCCTTGATCCCGTATTCAATGCCGATATGAGCCGACGCCGACGATCCGATAATGCGCAGCAGGGTCAGCGGGTGGGTGGCGCGTTTGTTGTGAATGAACAGATCGCGATACGCGTTTTCGAAGGTCACCAGCCCACCGGCGCCCGATCCAACGATGCAAGCCGATCGATAGGGGTCGGCCAGGGGCGTCGTCAGCCCAGACATTTTCATGGCCTCGTCGGCCGCCGCCGCCGCAAACCAGGAGTAGCGGTCGGCGTGTAGAATGAGCTTGTCGCGTGAGAAGTGCTTGAGTCGCGCTTTATGGTCAAAATCCCGAACTTGGGCAGCAATCAGGATTTTGAGGTCATCGAGCGGAAAACCGCCGACGGGCCCGACCCCGCAGCGGCCTTCTTGAACGCCCGTCCAAAACGAAGCAACGTCCTGACCGATAGGGGTCACAACGCCCATGCCGGTGACGACGACACGGCGGGAAGCACCCGTAACGGTCATAAAGTCATACTCACTATTGTTAGGCCAAAAGTCTGGTCTCGTCGGGTGTTACGCCTTGGCAGCGGCAGCGCCGCCTTGGACCAATCCGCGAACTTTTTCCACGACTGAGCCGACGGTCTTGAAGTCGGACGCTTCTTCATTGGCATTATAGGGGATCTCGATGCCGAAGCTGTCCTCGATGTCGAACACAATCATCGCCAGATCCAACGATTCAATTTTCAGATCCGTGAGCGCCGTCGAGAGTTCGATCTTGTCCATCGGCTCCTTCATGTGCTTCTTCAAAATCTCGATAATTTTCGTGGCTACGTCGTCCATTGCCGTCTCCAAGCGGGTTGCCGTCAACCCTGCCGCTTTCACGTCCCGTGCCATTTGGCCGGTGAAGCATAGATCCAAACGCCAACACGGTATGTGCCGGCATGCATCGGTCAGCGCCGTTGCGCATGACTGCATCGCGCGCGCAAGGCCACAGCTAGTCGATTGCCGCCTGAGCCGCAACTGCGACGTTGACATAAACGTAAACGGCGGCCCCGTCTAGGCAATGCTGGCGGTGCGGCATCCAAGCGACCCCACTGCGGCAATTCCCAAATCTGAGCGCTGTTGGTTCTAGACGCGGGGCTTCCAGTTGACTAAACCAAACGCAACAAGACCAAAGGGAGGACTGCATGCTTTCGCGTCGTCATATCGTGGCAATCGGTGCTGCTGCAACTGCCAGCGCCGCGCTGTTGCCGAACTGGATGAACTCAGCTTCCGCACAGGCGGCCAACCTACAGCTGTTTGTCCCGGCGGCCCCTGGTGGCGGTTGGGATCAGACGGCTCGGACGATCGAACTGGCGATGCGGACCGATGGCGTCGTCAAGGATTTCAAGTTTGAGCATGCACCTGGAGCTGGTGGTGCTGTGGGCTTGCCAAAATTTCTGTCGACCAAAAAGGGGCAGGCCGATGCCTTGATGGTTGGTGGCATGGTCATGGTTGGCGCTCTGATCACGAACAAGAGCCCGGTCTCGGTCAAAGATGTCACGCCGATCGCGCGCCTGACGGGAGAAGCGGAAGCGTTGGTTGTGCCAGCAGAAAGCCCAATCAAAACAATGAAAGATTGGGTCGAGGCCTTCAAGAAGGACCCGGGCAAGATGTCAATTGCGGGTGGCTCAGCGGGTGGCACGGACCACATTGCTGCCGGAATGCTGGCGAAGGCCTTGGGCGTTGAAGCGAAAACCATTTCCTATGTCGCATTTGCGGGCGGAGGCCCACAGACGGCCGCGCTTCTTGGCAACCAAGTCGCCTGTGGCATTGCAGGTTTTGGTGAGTTCGCTGAGCAAGCCAAAGCTGGCAAACTGCGCATTATTGGCATGTCCGGCGACAAACGGCTCGAGGGCAGCGATGTGCCGACCTTCAAGGAAAGTGGCCTTGATGTCGTGCTCTATAATTGGCGCGGCGTCTTTGGCGCACCCGGGACCACGGCTGAGCAACAAACGGCGCTCGTCGGCCTGATCGATAAAATGGTCAAAGGGCCGACTTGGCAGGCTGAGCTCAAAAAGAAGGACTGGACTGATATCTATCTTGCCGGTGCGGAATTCGGCAAATATGTCGACACGGAAATCACACGGATCACGGCTATTCTAAAGGACCTCGGCTTGGCCAGCTGACGGCAGAACCGGCGGCGTTGATTGCGCCGGCTTGACCTGAATGGGCTGACTTCGCCTGACCAGAAGCCGCGCGGTCGGTCGTTGTCAGGCACCGACGGGGCCGCACAGACTTCGCCTAACGGGCGTGCGACATGCGAAAAAACCACCCTGCGTTTCGCGCGGGGTGGTTTTGAAGCAGAGGTGGCACGCCGTTGAACGACGGCCTTCTCGATTAGCGCAGCACGTTGCCGGCGATCTTCGTGAAGGTGGTGTTCAAGTTCGTGCCGATCGACGTCGCAGCACCGATGATGGCGATAGAGATAAGCGCGGCAATCAAGCCGTACTCGATGGCGGTTGCGCCTGATTCATCGTGAGCGAAGCGTGCGATTAAAGATGTCATAGGTACTCTCCCAACAGGATTGAAGGCCAAACGAAACGCATGTGACATCGACTTGTGTGGAGCCGCCCGCACTTGCCGAACAACTGACACATTAGGCAAGATTTTCTAAGCAAAGGTTAATTCCAGGCAGTGCCGCAGATAATAAAAGCGATGTGCGTTGATCTACGCAAAAAATGCTTAGCAATATCCTGATTGCCAGCATGCGGGGTAAGTGCTCATGTCAGCCGCTGTCGGCTGCCAATGACCCGGCGCTCGCGACACATGTTCAGTTTCAGGTTAGGTCTGTACAAGCTTCGCCGTCCGTCGAGGCGGCTTGTGTCATCAAAGGTTCGCGACCATGCATCCCGCCTACTCCGTCATTGCCTTTACCACTGCCTCTGGTGCGGGTTACGGTCTGTTGATCTGGCTTGGGCTCAGCGTTTTGACCAGCGAGTTCGTGCCGCATCGAGGCTTTGGTCTTGCTGGTCTCGGGTTGGCTCTCGGGCTGATCAGCGTCGGGTTAATGTCATCAACGCTCCACTTGGGGCGCCCAAAGCGAGCCTGGCGGGCGATGTCACAATGGCGGACCTCATGGCTCTCGCGTGAAGGCGTATTGGCCGTTGCGACGTTTATCCCAGCCGGAGGTCTCAGTCTGTTTTGGGTATTTTTCGATGGAGAGCCACGCGCTTTGCTTGCGCTTGCCGCAGGTGCCGCCGTTGTTTTGGCCGCCGCGACCGTATGGTGCACCGGGATGATCTACCAATCACTCCCGACGATCCGCGCCTGGCATACACCGATTGTGTCGCCCACCTATTTGGTTTTAGCGCTCGCCTCGGGGGCCGTGCTGAATTATGCGCTGCTGCGTGGTTTTTTTGGCAGCGGATCGCGTGCTGCCGTGTTGGCCATGGTTTTGTTGCTGGTCGGCGCCATTCTCAAGCTTGAGTACTGGCGCTCGATCGATGGCGCAGAACGGACCTGGACAGCGGGTGACGCAACTGGTCTCGGCCGCTTTGGCACAGTCCGTGTCCTGGAGCAGCCCCATACCCAAGCCAACTACGTGATGCGTGAAATGGGCTACACAGTGGCCCGACAGCATGCCCAGAAATTGCGCCGCATCGGCTTGGCCGCCGGTTTTGGTGTGCCACTGGCTCTGATTGGACTTTCCCTTGTGTCCGACGGCGGGGTGGCCGTTGCTTTGGCCATGGGCGCGGCAGTGAGTATGGCAGCAGGCCTCATCACCGAACGCTGGCTGTTCTTCGCGGAGGCGCAA
Source organism: Hyphomicrobiaceae bacterium (assembly GCA_043719045.1). GTDB lineage: Bacteria > Pseudomonadota > Alphaproteobacteria > Rhizobiales > Hyphomicrobiaceae > JABFRJ01. The sequence continues at coordinate 5,827 of JAYSUN010000428.1, forward strand.
CATGTCGTGTCCGTCTTCTACGGCGCCGAGAAAGCCTAGTGTGGTGTCGCGCCTTGGTTGATCGGTGTTCCCGGCTCGACTGGTATCAACCAAGGCGCGATGAACGCCACACTCAGCCATTAATTTTTGCTAGTGGCCCTCATGTCGCGCCAAAATTGAAAGAAGTCGCGGCCATGCAGCAATTTTGGCGCGATGGGCCGCTATTCGGCGTCGGTCCTCAATTTGGCGAACCAAGGGCCTGTTTCATGTCCAGAATTGCCGTTCTCGACGACTACCAACGCGTTGCCCTGCAGATGACAGATTGGTCGCGTTTGCAGACAGCTCACGACGTCGTCGTCTTTGACAAGCCGTTTGCGTCGGTGGTCGAGGCAGCTGCCGCGCTGCAGGGCTTCGACGTCATCACCATCATGCGCGAACGCACGGCCTTTGGGCGAGCCATGTTGGAGCAGCTGCCTCAGTTGAAACTGCTGGTCACCACCGGACACCGCAACGCTGCCATCGACATGACCGTGGCAGCAGCGCGCAAGATCACTGTCTGCGGCACTGATGCCCCAGGCCACGCCACCGCAGAACTGGCCTTTGGTCTGATCATCGCATTGTCGCGTCATCTGGCTTTGGAAGCGCAGGCGATGCGCAGCGGGGGCTGGCAGACGACCGTGGGACGGGACCTCAAAGGCCGTACACTCGGGCTGATCGGGCTCGGCAAGCTCGGCAGTCAGATGGCACGTTATGCTCTGGCGTTTGGCATGCCCGTGCTGGCCTGGAGCCAAAACCTGTCAGCGGACACTGCAGCAGCCGTGGGCGCAATTCGGGTTGACAAAGATGAGCTGTTCCAGCGCGCTGATGTGATTTCGATCCACACCAAACTTTCGGATCGAACGACGGGCTTGGTTGGAACTCGTGAGTTTGGTTTGATGAAACCGGACGCGCACCTGATCAACACGTCGCGTGGTCCAATCATCGATGAAACGGCACTGATTGCGGCCCTGACAGCGGGCACAATCGCCGGCGCAGCCATCGACGTCTACGACACCGAACCGCTGCCAGCCGAGCATCCTCTGCGTCGGACACCTCGCACGCTGCTGACCCCGCACATCGGTTACGTCACGGCAGAAACCTATCGAATGTTCTATGGCGGCACAGTGGCTGCGATCGAGGCTTGGCTTGCAGGCAAGCCGATCCACGTTATGTCTTGAGTGGCGCGTTAGGTCTCAAGTGGGTTGACGAGTGCGTGCAGGACGCGATCGACGCTCTGCTGCCAGGGGCCACGACCAACGGCAAACGTCGCATCAAATTTGCTGCAGTTCAGTCGGGAATTGGCGGGCCTGCGCGCCGGCAATGGATACTCGGCGGTGGTGATTGGTTTGCAGGTCGGGCTGCGACCTGTGCGGCGCTGCATGTCGGCGAAAATGTATTGAGCCAAGCCGTGCCAGGTGGTCTCGCCCGCCGCAGCAAAATGATAGGTTCCCCAAAGGGCGCTGCCTGCCCCGGCCGCGCGATCCGATAGAATGCGGGTGGCAATGGCAACCAACGCTGTGGCAATGTCGATGGCAGACGTCGGCGCCCCATGTTGATCGGCGACAACATTGACGGTGTCTCGCTCAGTGCCGAGGCGGAGCATCGTTTTGACGAAGTTATGACCGTGGACGCCATAAACCCATGATGTGCGCAAAATAACGTGTTCGATCAGTGTCGCGCGCACGGCGGCTTCACCGGCCAATTTGCTTTCACCATAGACCCCGAGTGGGCCGACCGGATCGGTTTCGAGATAGGGTTTGGCGGCAACGCCATCAAAAACGTAATCCGTAGACATATGCAACAGGGGGGTGCCGCTATCAGCGCAGCGACGAGCGAGATGAGCGACAGCCGTGGCGTTGACGGTAACGGCGACCGCAGGCTCTGACTCAGCCTTGTCCACGGCTGTGTAAGCCGCGGCATTGATCACCAGATCAGGACGGCACTCCGCGAGTTTTGCGTCCAACATTGCGGGTTGAGTGAGGTCCACATCCGCTCGCGTCGCGCCAAACACGATAACTCCGGACGGCCACTGGGCCGCCATCAAGCAATGCCCGATCTGTCCGTGAGCGCCCAATACCAAGACCCGCACATGTCGCATCATGGCCTGCCACCAACGAGGCCCAGGCGTTGGCCTGAGTATATCCTCTCGCGCAGAGGCCGCCACCAAGCGTCGTTGGCGAGATACCAATCGACAGTCCGCGCGATCCCGGTATCGAATGTTTCCAGCGCACGCCAGCCCAACTCGGTCTCGATCTTGGTGGGATCAATGGCGTAACGCCGATCATGGCCCGGCCGATCCGCGACGTAAGTGATCAGCTGACTGCGCGGTGTGGCGGTTGGGAGTCGCTCATCGAGCAGGCCGCAAACGCGCCGGACCACCGCGATGTTCTCCATCGGCGCGCGGCCACCGACGTTGTAGGTTTCACCAACGCGACCGCGCTCCAGCACCAGGGTCAGCGCTTTGACGTGGTCATCGACATACAACCAATCGCGCACGTGGCGGCCATCGCCATAAACCGGCAGTGGTCGGCCCTCAAGTGCATTCAGGAGGATCAGCGGGATCAATTTCTCGGGGAAATGAAACGGGCCGTAGTTGTTCGAGCAGTTTGTCATCAACGTGGGCAGGCCATAAGTCTCGTGCCATGCCCGCACCAGATGATCTGACGCAGCCTTGCTGGCCGAATATGGCGACCGCGGATCATAGGCTGACGTTTCGACAAAGAAACCGTCCTGCGGCAACGAGCCGTAAACTTCGTCAGTCGAGACATGCAGCAGTCGGAAGTTATCCCGTGCCGCCACCGGGAGCGCCGACCAGTATCCGCGCGCCGCCTCGAGCACAGTATGTGTACCGACGATATTGGTTTGGATGAACTCAGCCGAGCCGGTGATCGAGCGGTCAACATGGCTTTCAGCTGCAAGGTGCATGATGGCATCCGGCTGAGCCTCAGCGAAAATGTGATCAAGGGCCGCACGGTCGCAGATATCGGCCTTGACGAGGCGATAGCTTGAATTACCAGCAACTGTAGCAAGTGACGCCTCACTGGCCGCGTAGGTCAGCTTGTCGACATTGGTGACGGCCCAGCCGCGTCCCATGACCAGATGGCGGACCAGCGCTGAGCCAATGAACCCAGCGCCGCCGGTGACAACAATACGCATGTCCAAAACCTCAGTTCCTTGGGCCTCAAAAGGCCGGGCCAAGATCTTTCAGCCGTGGCAAGATCGCGTCTTTGCTCGACAGGATCGGTCCGTTTGGCGGCAGCGGCCAGACAATGCCCATGTCCGGATCAGACCAGATGATGCCGGCGTCCGCAGCCGGAGAGTAATAGTTGTCGACCTTGTACAGCACTTCTGTATTCGGCTCGAGGGTCACGAAGCCATGAGCAAATCCGGCCGGAATGTACATCTGGGTGCCGTTGTCCGCCGATAACTCAGCCGAAACATATCGGCCATAATTCGGTGATCCCCGTCGCAGATCAACGGCCACGTCGAAAATCCGGCCGCGCCCAACACGCACTAATTTCGCCTGGGCTACCGGTGGATTCTGGAAATGCAGGCCACGCAGCGTTCCAACTTCGGCCGACAGCGAATGGTTGTCCTGGACAAACGCAGTGGTGATGCCTGCGGCTGCAAAAGTGCGGGCATTGTAGACTTCGGTAAAGACGCCTCGCGTGTCACCGAAACGCCGCGGCGTGATCAGCTTGACGGCATCAATGGCGAGGGCTTCGACGTGCATCGGTGGGAGACCTGCTGGGTAAACGGCGTCCAACCGGTTGAAAGCTCGGAAGCTGGTGGGAGGTGAGGGGATCGAACCCCCGACATCTTCGGTGTAAACGAAGCGCTCTACCGCTGAGCTAACCTCCCCCTGACCAGTCTTTGACGCGGCTCCATAGCCTTTAGACTTGCCAGACGCAAGCAGACACGCTTGCATCTCAATGACGATCCGCAGCAAGTCTAACTGGATGGCAGCTAACACGATGCGACCCACCGATCAAGCCGTTCACCCGTTTCACGGCCGTGACGTCAACTGGTTGCTCGACCTGCGCGCGGCAACACGCGGAGCGCACCCATTTCTCGTCTGGGAGCCATTCGTTGGCACGCGCAAGGTCTGGACCTACGGAACCTTCCGCTCCGACGTGTTGCGGGTAGCGGCCGGACTTGCGGCACGCGGCGTCAGGCGGGGTGACCGGGTGCTGGTGCATCTCGACAATTGTCCGGAGATGGAACTGCTCTGGTTCGCTTGTCACCGCATCGGCGCGGTCGTGGTGACAACCAACACTCGTTCAGCAGGACCCGAAATCGCCTATTACGCTGAAGCCTCTGGTGCGGTTGTGGCCATCACCCAACCGGAACTCGCTGCGGTGGTGGCGGCGAACGCCAAGGGCCTCCGGTGGCTCGCAGTCACCGAGAATTTTGCCGACGGCGCACCCGCCCCGGACGCCAAATTGCCAGCCCACGCCGAACGGTTTTCAGCGCTCCTCCAAGGTGATCCCGCAACTTTATCAACGGTCGCAGCTGATCCCTGGCGGCCGAGTTCGGTGCAGTTCACGTCGGGTACGACCGCTCGACCGAAGGCGGTGCTTTGGACCCATGGCAATGCCCTGTGGGGTGCTTGTGTTTCAGCTGTCCACGAAAATTTGAATCAGACCGACGTCCATCACGTGGTTTTGCCGTCGTTTCATACCAACGCGCGCACCTATTCGATTTTGCCGACGATGTGGGTCGGTGGCACCTATGTCTTGCAGCCGCGCTTTTCGGCGAGCCGGTTCTGGGATGTGGCACTGCGCAATCGCTGTACCTGGCATTCCAGCGTTGGTTTCTGCTTCAAGGCGCTGTCAACGCATCCGGCGCCAGACAAGCATAGCTTTCGCATGATCGGCACATCCGCCAATCAGCCAACGTTCGCGGCCTTGTTTGGTGTTCCCGTGATCGGCTGGTGGGGCATGACCGAGACCATCACCCACGGCATCATCGGCAATGCGCATGTGCCGGATCGCGCCATGACGACGGGCCGCCCAGCGAGCAACTACGGCATTCGAATCCTTGATGATCAGGGTCGCGGGGTGAAGCCGGGTGACACCGGCAATCTTGAATGCCACG
>JAYSUN010000429.1:0-3813 GCA_043719045.1 Hyphomicrobiaceae bacterium
AGAAACCCACCGCCGCCCGCCCCGCCTACGCCGCTCGGCCCAAAGCCGCGATCAAGCTGCTGCTGACTTCATGAATTGAATTGCCCTGGGGCGGGGGACAGGAGTCACATTGAGAATTGTTGGTCCGCGGCCAATCCCAGTGCCAATGCGGGGCGACGCGACAGGACTTGCCAAAGCTGAGCAAAACCGGCCACGTGCCCATAGCTGGCGTTCATTGATGGGCTGACCATGTCCGTGCGGTTAATGATTCTAAACGGTCCGAACCTCAACATGCTTGGCGTCCGCGAACCGCATATTTATGGGACGACATCGCTCGCCGATGTTGAGTTGCAGTGCCGCAAGGCCGCCGCTGAGTTTGGGGCCGTGGTCGAGTTTCAGCAGTCAAATCATGAGGGTGTCCTTGTCGAACACATCCAGGCTGCCCGACAATCGGCAGATGCGATCATCATCAATCCTGCTGGCTATTCCTTTTCATCAATTGCGATCCTCGACGCGCTCAAGATCTTCGAAGGCCCAATCATCGAAGTTCATGTCTCCAATATTCATGCACGCGACGAATTGCATCGGCATTCCATCATTTCGGGCGCCGTCAACGGGGTGATTTGCGGGCTCGGTGCGTATGGCTACATTGCGGCCGTACAAGCGGCCTTGTCGATCCTCGGTCGTCTGCCCGAGCGGTGAGTTGATGTCCGTGCAACGTCGTCATGGCCCAGCAATATGGTGGCGGATGCCTCCGCTGGATTGAGTGGTGCCCGCTGAACCCGCTCTCCCACTAGATAGGAATGGGGCAGATCAGGAGTGTCAAGATTTGTGGTTTGGCTGCGAACCGTGTAGCAAACCGACTCAGAGCGCCCGTAGCTCAGCTGGATAGAGCACGAGATTTCTAATCTTGGGGTCGCAGGTTCGAATCCTGCCGGGCGCGCCACTTCACCAGAGAAGATTCTAGCCCCAGCGTGCCTGCGGCGTGACAGCGTTTTGAAGGCATTCATTTCGAAGGGACAAATGCTCACTTCCTGACAGGACTGCAACTACACCAAAGCGGTTGGCCAAAGCACCTCCCCGACCTTGAGCGCGTCGACGACTCCTCCGAGCACTGCGTCGTGACTTGGTGCTGCGGCAAGATAATCGGCAAGTCGGCGTCCTTTTTCTTCGCCAAATGTTTCGACGGACACCTCGAGGCGAGCAATACCGCCGACGCGAAACGTCTTGAAATCTTCGGCGAGCTCACACCAGCCGCCCAATGTCCAGCTGCCGCCCCAATACGCCAGCACAAATGGTCGAATCGTTCGCTCGCTTCGTTCAGCGAAGGGGCGTGGATAGGTGAGGCGGACCTTGCGCCGCCCGCTGATCGCCCGGCGCAACGACGAAAGATGATCGCCGATCATTGCTGGAAGATGTCCACCGGGAACGATCATTGCGCCGTAAGCGAGCTTGGGTTTGACCGCATCGGGCAAGACCGCATCGACTTTCGCAAGGACACGTTGTGCCGCGTCGGCAAGCTCAGCGTCGGCCCATGCACGCACGATACTCACGCCAAGATGCAAGGCCTGCAGTTCCTCATCCGTGAACATCAAAGGAGGCACCTGGTAGCCGCGCCGAAGTCGATAGCCCACCCCGGCCTCACCCTCGATAGGCACTCCGGAACGGACGAGATCGCCGATGTCGCGATACACCGTTCGCAACGCAACGCCGAGCAGCTGCGCGAGACGCTTGCCTGTGACTACGCGCTCCTGGCCGATCGTCAGAACGATTTGAAAAAGCCGGTTTGCACGGCGCATCGGCTGTGGCCTCCCACTGATTGCTGACATGCCGTTGTCAGCAGAGTGTCAGCAGTACTCTATCGCGGCACGAAGTGCAGCCCTAGAACAGCTACCTGAAGAATAGATGGAGGACGAAATGGCCAACCTTCTGAATTGGTACGAAATCCCTGCGACCGACTTCCAGCGCGCTGTGAAGTTCTACGAGACGGTCCTGGGGGTGAAGACCCATGAACAGGAGATGAACGGCATGAAAGTCGGGTACCTGCCGCAGGACGGCGACGCCGTTGGGGGAGCCATCATGACCGGCCCTGGACAGATTCCGTCCAGCTCCGGCATCACGATCTATTTCAAGGGCGGTGATGACCTTGCGGTTCCGCTTTCTCGTGTTCAGCCAGCCGGCGGCAGAATCGTTATGCCGAAGACCCTGATATCGCAGCAGATCGGGCATATCGCGCTGTTCATCGATACCGAGGGCAACCGGGTTGGATTGCATTCCATGAAGTAGCTTGGAATAGCGTGACACGCCTCAACAAGACTGGATCAAAAATGCGCGTCTTTCTGGCTGCTTCACTGTTTGCCGTTGGGGCAATGAGTTCGTCCGCCATAGCCCAGGCTCCGCTACAAAATTTTGTTGTCCACGTCGAGATTCTCGGCGCTGACGCACCTCGTTTGCAGAAGTTCTACGGCGATCTCTTCGGCTGGAATGCGACGCTCAATCCCATCGGCTATGGCTACGTGCCTGTTGAGCCCAAGGCACCCGCAAAGCTCACTGGCGGGATTGGTCCCAGCCCGCAGGGTCAACCCTTGGTCACGTTCTATGTGAAAGTCGTCGATCCTTCCGTCACATTGAAGCGTGCGCAAGAATTGGGGGACCGTATCGTGATGCCGCCGACCGACATGCCAGGTGGCGTCACTTTCGCGCGATTCGCTGACCCGGAAGGAGATATCGTCGGCCTCGTTCGACGGCCTGATTGATTGCGCGCAGGATCACGAATTTTAGATGGCAACAACAATTACATCACAGTTCGCAGTTTCATTCTGCCGGGCACGCTAATGAAATCAAGAGCTTAACAGAAATCGCGATTGTTCGAATTGGTTGTGGGTACGCACTGGGGACGCGGCTGCTGGAAGTGCAAGCCCTCCCTGATGAGCCGAGAACAAGACGCCCAGCCACAAGTCGACCGGCTGCACTCCAACCGAGCAACTGCTTGAGCGGTGGTGCGAACGGACCTTCCTGAAGCTCTGGAGCTGGCCACACCCCTTCAAGGACAACGAGAAAGAGCTGTGCGATCTCATCGCGGTTTTCGAAAACCGGGTGATCGTGTTCATCGACCGGGAGAGCAGGACGTTCGATAACGAGGGGTAATACCAATCCGCACAAACACTGACTTGTGCGGATGGGTGTACGCGCGCGGGGCTGGCCGGGTGGCCGCGCGCCAAGAAAAGACAATACCAGCCCGCAGCCCCCAAGAGGAAAGAGTCCTGATTTCTGCGGGCTGGTATAAGACGTTGACCTTGTTTGGAAGCGCTGGAAAAACGAGGCCGTCAACAAGCAGATCGCGAGGGCGATAGGCACCACGAAATATCTGACGAGCGGTCGTCGTATTTTCGCGATGATCGTCTCGCGGTGCCATTTCCCATCCCGCATCCGGCCAATGCGTGCATTCATCGTGTGGTCGTCGCGTACGGCGTGAGGGAGGCCAGTAAGCGGGACTCAGTCAACAATGTGAGCGGGCAGCGTCGGCATCACATTCGGCCGCGTCGAAACCGACGACGACCCGCTTTTCATGGAGTCGCTCGACAGCACGGCCCCGGTCCACGTGTTCGACACAGGCAACCTTGAACTGGTCTGTCAAGAACTCGACACGTTCGGCGACGTCATCGCCTACCACGACGAGGAGAAAGTCGCGAACGTGCTCGTGTGCCACAACAACTTCGAGCATTGGGCCGCATCAACTCAAGTCTTTAAAAACCTATGGCGCGAGAGACGGGACTTGAACCCGCGGCCTCCGCCGTGACAGGGCGGCGCTCTAACCAGCTGAGCTACTCCCGC
>JAYSUN010000430.1:0-10912 GCA_043719045.1 Hyphomicrobiaceae bacterium
TGGAGCTATCTACGGAAGAAGGTGAATTGGTCCTCGACTCATTTGCCGGTTCGGGAACGACGGGGGCGGTTGCGCACAAAATGCATCGTAGGTGGATAATGACGGAGTTGCGCGAGCAAGCGCGGACCCACATTGCACCCCGGCTTCAAGCGGTCATTGATGGCACAGACACAAGTGGCGTCAGCAAGGCGGTGAATTGGCACGGCGGCGGCGGCTTCCGTTATTACGAGCTTGCGCCATCGCTGCTCGAAACCGACAAATGGGGCCGGGAGATTATCAGCCGCGACTATGACGCGTCGATGCTGGCGCAAGCGCTTTGCAAACTGGAGGGCTTCACTTACGCGCCCAGCGACAGCGTCTATTGGCAGCAGGGTCATTCGTCCGAGAGCGATTTCCTCTATGTCACCACGCAGACGCTGGGGCCGGAGGAGCTAGCGGCGCTTAGCGACGAAGTCGGCGAAGGCCGATCACTGTTGATCCTCTGCGCCGCGTTCCGGGGCAATGCCGAGCTTTGGGCTAATCTTACCTTGCGCAAAATCCCCAACCACATTCGCAGCAAGTGCGAATGGGGGCATGACGATTATTCGCTCAACGTCGCCAATCTTCCAATGGCGGAGAAGGAACCCGCACCGCCACCCCCTGCCCAATCAGGCCTGTTCGACGGGGGAGACGCGGCATGAGCAATCTCCGCCACGTCAATGCCATCGCCGGTCGCTTGAGCTTGCGCCCGCCGCAGCGTCGCAGCCTCGAAATCCTTGACCGGATTACAGAGATCGTGCCGCCAACGCGCGCCACCGATCTTGCCGCCGCGATGGAGATCATCGCCAGCGAGTATCCCGGCGTTGTCGATTTCGAGCGTGATTTTCCGTCGCTGTGCTTTGCCCTGGCCACCGGCGTTGGCAAGACCCGCCTGATGGGCGCGTTCATCGCCTATCTGTATCTGGCGCATGGGATGCGGAACTTTTTCGTGCTCGCGCCCAACCTGACGATCTATGACAAGCTGATTACCGATTTCACGCCGGGCAACCGGAAATACGTGTTCAAGGGCGTTTCCGAATTCGCCGTGGTCCCGCCCGAGATCATCACGGGCGACAACTGGGAAAGCCGGGGCGCGAACCTTGATCTGTTCGGGGGCGTGGCAATCAACATCTTCAACATCTCGAAGCTGAATTCCGAAGCCAAGGGCGGCAAGCAGTTGAAGATGCGGTCGTTCCGCGAAACCTTGGGGGAAAGCTATTTCGGCCATCTGGCGGGGAAACCCGACCTTGTGCTGATCATGGACGAAAGCCACCGTTACCGGGGTGATGCGGGCGTGCGGGCGCTGGACGAGTTGAAGCCGGTGCTGGGGCTGGAGGTGACTGCGACGCCGTTCGTAGAAAAAGGCACCAAGGGCGCGCAGCCGTTCAAGAACGTGGTGTTCGATTACCCCTTGGCGCGGGCGATTGACGACGGCTTTGTGAAGATCCCTGCGGTGGTAACGCGCAAGGATTTCCGGGCGGCGGATCATTCTGCTGAGGCGCTGGAGCGGCTGAAGATTGAGGATGGTCTGGGCCTGCATGAACAGGTCAAGGTGCATCTGGCAACCTATGCGGCCGAGAGCGGGCGGGAGCGGGTCAAGCCCTTCGTGCTGATCATCGCGCGGGATACGACGCATGCAGCCGAGCTGAAAAAGCTGGTCGAGACGCTGTATGGTGGGCGTTATGATGGCCGGGTCATCCAGGTCGATAGTAGTTCCAAGGATGAAGAGGTGACGCGGGCGCTGCTGGCGGTGGAACATGCTGATGAGCCGACCGAGATTGTGATCCACGTCAACATGCTAAAAGAAGGTTGGGACGTCACCAACCTGTATACGATCATCCCCCTGCGTGCGGCGAACGCGCGGACGTTGGTTGAACAAAGCATCGGGCGGGGTTTGCGGTTGCCTTACGGGCAGCGGACCGGGGTATTGGAGGTGGACCGGCTGAACATCGTGGCGCATGACAAGTTTCAGGAAATCGTGGACGATGCACGTCGTCCAGACAGCCCGATCCGGTTGCAGACGCTGGTGCTGGATCCGGAGGCGGTGCGAAAGCCGCTGGCCACCGTTGTGTCGAAACCGAACTATGCGCCGCCCGATCCGCAAAGCCCTGCTTACGCGCGCGAAGGTGCTGCGGTTTACACGCCCGCCGAGCGGGTCGTGGCGGACATTGTGGTTGAGGAACTGCACCGCCTGAGCGCAAACCGGATGATGGCACCGACAAGTGCGGCCCTCTCCGGAGCGTCGGTTCAGGCTCAGGTCGTCTATGCGGTGCAAACCCGGATGAGCGCGCAACGGGCGCTTCCCGGGATCGAGACCGGGCCGGATGTCAAAGCCATCGTGGCACAGGTGACCCAATCTTTGGTCAACGGCATGATCGATATCCCGCGGATCGTCGTGACGCCCAAGGGCAAAGTGGTTGCCGGCTTCCAGCCCTTTACGGTCGATCTGGCTGGGGTACGGCCAAGTTCGGCGGCGGATACCCTCTGGGTGCAGCGGCTGGATGACGGTGTGGGGCATCAGGTGGTGTTGTCTGCCGAGCAGACTGGTGGCGAGGAGGTGCGCCTAGAAGATTACCTTGTTCGGCATCTGATCGATTTCAAGGATGTCGATTACATGACCCATGCTGACCTTCTGTACGATCTTGCAGGTCAGACCGTTCGGCATCTGAAGACCTACTTGTCTGATGACGAAGTGGAGCCGGTTTTGCGTCAGCAAGGCGAGGCCCTGTCTCGGTTGATCCATGGCCAAATGCAGGCGCACTACAAAGGGGGTGCCGACGAGGGATATGAGGCGACAGTCCATCGCGGCTGGACTGAACTCAAGCCCTGCGCCTACACAGCCGCTGCTGGTGAAAGCCCACGCGATTTCAGGCAAGCGCCGCCCGATCTGAGCCGAATTGCGACTTACTTGTTTGGTGGATTCCGGAAGTGCCTGTATCCATTGCAGAAATTCGACTCGAACCCTGAACGCATACTTTCAGTAATTTTGGACCGAGACGTTGATCGTTGGTTTCGTCCCAACAATGGGCAGTTCCAGATACGCTATCGTCGTGGGTCAGATCATCCGGAGTACGTCCCAGATTTTGTGGCAGAGACAGCTACGGCTCTGGTCATGTTCGAAGTGAAGGCGACCAACCAACTTTCCGATCCTGAAGTTAAAGCAAAAGCCGAAGCCGCACGTGAATGGGCGCGTCATGCTACCGACTACGCTATGCAGAATGGGGGAAAGCCGTGGCTTTATGTCGTTCTCGCACATGATATAGTACAAGAAAATATGTCTTTTGACGGCCTTCAGAAAGCGGCGACAAAAGTTTAAGTTTCTTCACCCATAACTACGAATTCCCGGAGTCGGTCAAAGAATCGATAACTGCAGACTTCACAGATCATGTCCTTAATGGCACTTGGTCACAGCCAATAATGCGCGCTGCTCGCCCCACACAGCCGAAAACGGCTCCAACAAATCAGCCAATGCCATCTCTTTCGGCTGCCGCCCTGCCACGATCGCCTCCACGATGTCCGGTGCCAATTGCACCATCCGCAACACCCTTGCCAAGTACGACACTGCCAGCCCTTCCTTTGCCGCCAACTCCGCGATGGTGGCAAACTCACCGCTCTCCAACATGCGCTTCCAGCGAAACGCGCGGGCAGCCGCCATCTCGCCAGCGGACCAGCCGCCACCACCTCGCCGCAATATTCATGGCCCGGAATCGCCCCCAGCTTGACCCGCGGATGCTCGCCGACCCAGCCGTGCCAGTCAGATCGGCAAATCCCGCAAGCCAGCACCCGCAGTACGACGCCATCGGCTTCGCAAACGGGATCAGACACGGTTTCAAGGCTTAGATCCGCGCTAAAGTGGCGGATGATGGCGGCGCGCATGGGTAACTCCCCCTTGCGTCAATCAAGACTGCAGCGTGCATCCAGGTCAAGGCCCGCTCCTATGGTTCAGAGTCGAGCGTTGGGGTGAAGTTAAATCAAGAGCTGAATTGTTTTTCGCTCGCCCACGATCACCACCGAAGGCCTGCCAATCACCTCAGTCGGCACCGTGTCCACCCCGATGCTGGCCGCAACGAACCTTGCCGCCAGCATGCGCCGCTGGCGTCTGACTTCAGCGGCGGTGGTGGATTCGGCGGCCGAGCAGCGTTCCGTAGGTTGGGCCTGCTGGCGAGGCAACGCGGCGGGGCTGGGCGGCTGGACCATTGTCACTCGGATTTCGCTGACGACCCTGCAGGCGACCGGCATGGGCTTCTTCGGCCTCTATGGCTCCACTGCCGCGCTCGCCACCACGCTGACGCTGGCCACGGCCATCAACTGCGTCGGCATCGGCTTCCAGCGCGGCACGCACACACGCTGGCAGCTGGCCACGAACGACGGCACCGGCGCGCCGACGCTGACCGACATGGGGGCGAGTTTCGCCATCGCGACGGGTGGGGCGGTGACCCTGTTCATCGCGGCACGGCCCAATGGCAATTCGGTCTGGGTGCGGGTGGTCGACGAGGTTTCGGGCGCGGTGTTCGAGCAGGAGATCACCGCCGATCTGCCCGCCAACATACAGTTCCTGTCGCCAAGGATGTTCATGAACAACGGGGCAACTGCTGCGGCGGTCGCCTACGACTGCTCGGGGGTCTACCTAGAAACTGACTTCTGACCGACCGCGCCAAACGACCAAGAAAGGATCATCATGAACGATCGGACCACTCTTGCCGGGGAGGTCGCGCGAGCTTTTCGGGATCAATGGATCACCGCAGCGCTGACTATTGTATGAGTTTCGCGGCATAGACGTGGATACTGGGTCCACACAGCAATATCATGCCCAAAAAGTGAAACGAGCGGGGTCAAGGTGACACCGCTCGGAAGTTCTCGCAGATTGCTGTGCGCCGCCTATGCGGCCATCGTCGGGTCATCGTTCTTGTGCAGAAGCGCATGATTGAGTTCGTGGCGATAATCTCCGGACGAATAGTGCCACGCGGCTTCGCACCACTTTGCGCAGGCATCGATGATCCGTTCGAACGCCTGGTCATCGACACCAGCCGCCCGCATTACCTCAGTGGGCCCGTTCGCATCGGCAAGCGGCGCGCGGTAGCGCGCGGTGGAGGGCACTCGTCCGGTCATGTTGCTGCAGGCCGACGCCCGGTCATAGATCCCCGGCACGAAGGGTTCTGGGCAGAGGCGCAGGACACAGGCCGTCATTTCGACTTCCCCAGGGCGGATGAGGCAAGCGATCCTCATATCCCATAGGTGACACCTGCCGCCAACGGGGTAACCCGTGGACTCAGCAAACTCGGCGACGCGGATCGGCCACATGCTCTTCTCGGCTTCCGGGCCATACTTGTTCATGACCGTCTGGACCTGCAGATCGAGCGTCTTGCGGATTTCGGCGTCGATGGCGTCAGGGCCGAAGAAATCGATCCCCGCCCCGCCGGACGTCGCGTTCGGCTTGATCACCGCCGGCAACCCCTCCCGCAGCATCGACTGGACGCCCGCCACAACTTCGTCGACCGTCGTGGTGTCGAGGTGTCTGATCGGAACGAAGCCGGTCCCTTCCGCCAGCACCTGCTGCCCCCTTTTGTCGTGAATCAGAGGGACGAGGCGCCCATCGTGGAAGACGTCGTAGTCGACGTCATAGTCCGCCCCGTGACGTTCGACGACGCCCTTGCGGACCAGCTCCGCGAGCAAGTTGACGTTTCCGACGCTCACCACCGGATAGCCCTGGTAGAATAGCTTCCCATCCACCTTGGAGACATGTCGGGCGATGCGTTCGACGGAGTCTACGGCCACCACGAATGGGCTTGACGGGTAGAGGTCCGAGCTACCGAACTGACATTCACGATGTTGCGATACTAGCTCATACAACATGAAGGCGCGCGCCATGATCTCGCCCACGGCGTGGGTGTTCGCTGCAAAGCACACCAGAATGGCCCCTCGGGTTTCGGTCAGGATCCGGGGGAGAGCCGCCTCGATCTGATGCTCCGCGCGCCGGCGATCACCTTCCGGGTCGCCTAGGCTGCTCGAGGCCGCATTGCTGCCATTCGCCTCGATGATGCGTAGCTGACCATGGACGTCTTTCATTATGTCAAGTGCGCAGAACGCATGGCCATCGACGTCTTTCCGCCGACTGAAGCGCGCTGGCTGGCTCGGCCGGCCGACCGTCGACTTCCGAATGATCTGGCGGCCACCCAGTTCAAGGGCCTGTTCCGCCAGACGCATGATAGCAAGGGGGTCACGGAAGTTCATGGGAATTCTCCTTTGTGTTCGAGGTTTGCTGGGGGTGGAATTGGGCGAGTGCAACTTCGAGCTCGCCGGGGGTCGACGCGATCAGGTCCGCGCCTGCCGCGATCAGGTCGTCGGCCTTGTCGTATCCGCTGGTGACCGCGATGGTCGGGACGTCCAGCCGCTGGCAGATTCGCAAATCCGAAATCGAGTCGGTCACATAGACCCGCAGCCGGTTGGCGAAGGGGGCCATGATCTCGGCCTTGCGCCCGGTCTCGAAGCCGGTGATGGATCGGAAAAGGCTGGCACGCTGGCCGAGGGCCGTGCGAATACCCTCGGCATACGCGGCGGTGATCACGATGCAGGGCATGGGCTGGTGGTCGATGACCGCCAGCGTTTCGTTGAAGAGCGGGATGCCCCGGGCCGCGCGGAGCATCGCGAGCCGGTGTGTGCCGCGCAGTGCGTCCGCACGGAGATGGCCAACCAGCCGGTCCAGCGCCGCGGCGCCGAACAGCCGCGCGAAATCGCCCTGCTCGGCCAAGGTATCCTCGGCGCCCATCAACGCCAAGATGCCGTTCGCGGCCGCGTAGGCGTGGCGGCGGGAGTCGAGCAGGACCCCGTCCGCGTCGAAGCCGATGGTGTCCCTCATGCCTGGACCTCCACCTTTTCGCCCGGCGCTAGCGTGATCACCTCAAAATGGGCCGCCGCCAGATCGGCGAAGCGGGCGACCGCATCGGGATCGCAAGTCCCGCTGTCATGGACCGGGATCACGCGCCCGCGGTGGCCAATCTGTTCGAGGTACGCCAGAGCATCGGCCGGATCGAACACGAAGCCGGCACCGCCCACCGGCAGCACCACGATATCGAACTTGCCGGCGGGCACCGTCCCCGGCCGAGCAATGTCGCCTGTGAAGTAGACACGACGGCCGCTGGGCATGCTGATGACGAAGCCGAAGTTCTCGATCGGTGTCGACAGTTTCGGCCCGTGGTCGGCGTCAAGCGCGGTGACCGTGAAGCCGGCCACTTCCAGCGTTTGCCCTGCCCGGATCGCGGTGGCGACCGCACCTTGGTGGAGCATTTCGAGGACGTCCCCCGGGGCGACGATGGGCGCATCCAGAGTCTTGAGGTGGTCGAGGCAGCAGTGATCACCGTGCTTGTGGCTAACCAGGATGGCATCGGGCGCCACCATCGCCTTGACGGTCTCGGCAGGGGTCAGCCCGCCGACGTCGACAACAAGGGTTTTGCCTTCGCTCTGGATACGCAGCCCGGACTGTTCGTGTCGCGTGATGTAGTCGATCATTTTCGCCTCCTGGCGTTTCAGTTGCGGGAATTTGCCCCGCCCTTGGGCAGAGCGGGAACGGTCCCGTCATCGGGACCATGGAGATGCGCAGGGTGAAGCACCCCTTGGCGCAAACCTTCGGCTTCGAGCTCGGCTTTGGTGCAAAGGGTCGAGACCCGGAACGATGCGGGGCCTTTCTCGATGCCGACGATGGTCATGGCCCCCGCGATGACGCCGCGGTCAGATTCGATGATCCGGGCGGCGTCGATCAGGGAGCTTTGTGTGCGTGTCAAATTGTCGATCATGAGCACCCGGCGCCCATCGACTGAACCTTCAATCTGGCGTTGGAGCCCGGATTTGCGCGGGCCATCCAGATGGACGATGGCCGCCGGCAGGCCCAGTTCCCACGCCAGAAGGGTGCCCCAAGAAATGCCAGCCTTCGCGACGCCGACCACCATGTCCGCCATGCTGAAGTCCCGCTGGAAACTGCGTACAAGCCCGGCAACGATCAACCTGCGGAGTTCCAGTTCGGCCAACGCTCCACGGATATCGGCAATGTAAGGCACGCCCGGCGCCCCGTTGCGCCCGGGGAACCGGGCACCCATGGGCTGGGCGACCCTTAGGATGCCCAAGGCAACGGCCCGCTGCGCGAAGGTGCTCATCGCGTCACCTCGCTCAGAGGGGAGACGTAAGCTTCCACATCGGGCAAGGCGATCAGCAACCGACCATCCTCTGCCCGACCCACGGGAGGGAGGGCATATGTCACTGAACCCAACACAGTCTGGTAGGTGATGATCGGCGCGCTGATGCGAGTGGCGAAATGCGGCAGCGCGTGCGCCGCAACGGCGATACTAGCGAGCCCGGTCATGGGCGCAGCGCCATGCTGGCCCGATGCGTTGAAGAAGACGACGTGGTTCTGTGCTGCGCCATGCCCGAAAACAGCGAGCTTAGCGTTAAGCTGACCTTCCGCGAGTTGCAACCGGCAGGTCTCGGCTGCCATTCCGACCGGGAGGCCGCCGCATATCACAAAATAGGAATTTAAGCCCGAGACGCGAGCGCAACGACGGCCGCGCCAGGTGAAGTCCGACACCTGCATACTCGGCAGCAACCAACTTTGAGAAATCGTGTTGCCGGCGCGGTGAAAGGCGGAGGTGATCCGCGAGCCGCCCGGCCCCTCCACCTCCAATTCGCCGTCGGACTTGTTCGACACGAGGATCGCCGCGGCGGTGGCGTTGCCACACAGTGCGAGCTGAAGTTGGCCATCACCGTCGGCCTGAAGCACGCGAAGTTCACGGTCGCCGAGGACAGCTACCTTTCCGCGCGCTGCCGCATCCGTACGTGCAAGAGCCATCTTCACGCAGGCATCCGCAACTTCCCGCGGCAAATCCCAACCGAAACCAACGCCTTGCAGCAGGACGACACCTGCGGTCCGCAGCAAGCCGTTCTTGCGGGTTTCAAACAAGTATACTTGGCGACTTGCGGTGAACTCGTCGGCCCGGACATTCTTGCTCGGCTCGGCACCCCGCTTAGCTCCTCTCTGGACGAACATGCATTTCTCCATGTAGCTGTCGCTGTTGACGTGACTGTCGTCAGCCGACACACAGTCTATGGACCGAGGTTGCATCGAGTCGCTTTCCAGATGCTGTTTCTGAAAACGGGTGCTCTCTATGGCGGTAGCCTTGCGGCAGGGCGGTACAACCTATTGCCAAAGGTCTTACCTCCGATAAGGTTTGTGAGTGACGAGCGGCGCGCCGGGGATGCAAAGACAGGACTGAGCGAAATGACAGAAGCTCCTAAGTACTTCGATGATGAAATTGTGACCAAAACGGGAGGCTTAATGGAAGCCGTGGCCCGCCTTGGAAAAAACCTAAAAGACAGAATTGTACCGCCTGGGGGAAGTGGAGCAGCGCAAACGTTCTTGCCATTTCAATACATTGGAATTAAAACTCAAAAAGATCTTTCGTTGTGGAGGAAGTGGAAGCGACCCAACGAAATCAACGATAGCGTGATGTTTACAACTGAACGCATCAAGTTCTTTCTTGAATACACTATGACGCTAAAAGACTCTGAAACATCTGGCATATTTGAAGATCCAGAACAGTGTCTCCTAATGGCGCAATGGCTCAAGAGATTTCGGCTCAATCAGGTTATAGAACTTAACGAACTCTATGATAGGTATCTGACCTTAATTCAACGCGGCGAGGCTTTTGATTCAGTTGCAGAAACACTTCGTGCGCGGAAGGAAATTACTATCGCAAATCGAAGCGTTGAGGCGCACACCCGTGGTGTCCGAATAAATAGAATTGAAGTGTCCCGGACCGGACAATATATTGCCGAGTGTGCAGACGACGGATTGCTCAATCTATTCTCACCCGAAAACTTGATGCCAGTTGGCGAGATCAGAGCCGAGCCCCAGGAAGATGGAAGTCGCGCAAAATTTTACAGCGCCGATTTCAGTATTGATGGTCGGCTGATCGCAACAGCCTCAAATGACGGAAAAGCTTGTGTTTGGGACACCCATACAGGTGACCGAAGAATGTGCTTTTCCCATCCCGACGCGATCGCCGATGTTAGCCTATCGCCCGATGCGAAGAAACTCGCGGTCGCCTGTGATGACTTTCTCATCTACATCTGGTCCTTAAGCACACAAAAAATTCTATCTAAACTCAAATTGCATACCGGCATGGTGAGATCAGTCAATTTTTCGTCTGATGGGAAGTATATTGTATCGAGTGGTCAAGACCAAACATCTGTTCTGTGGGACGCCCGCAAAAAGGTCGCCGTATGGGCGTGGGGACTACATGGTGGAAGGTTGTACGACGCCATCGTAATCGGCGCACACCGGGCTGTTGCGACCGCATGTACGGACAATTTTGTTCGCGTCTTTTGCATGGATACTGGAAAGTTGCTTGCGTCGAGCAAACACCATTGGGATTGGGTCAATTCCATGTGTGTATCCCGAGACGGAACAAAAATATTGACCGCATCAAGAGACAAAACGGCGCGAATCTGGAAATGGAAGGACAATGATCAAGCGCTTTGTATACACGAATCACGTCAAGTGCTGAGAGCCGCAAGATTTTCGCATGATGAAAAGTGGATCATCACGGGCGGCTACGATGGTGTAATCTCGATCTGGGAGTCTTCTCTTTGAATATTGACCTCGAATCGACGCAATGCCTCACAATCAGGCGGCTACAAATGACGTGCCGACTGCTGAGTAACGGCGTGACACTAATAAGGAGCGTTCCAATCGAACCTCACCGATCTATTCCAAATTCGCTTGAGACAGAAATTAGACATACTTCAAATCAGAGGCGATAGTGCAAGGATCAGTAGCATTCATCGCAGCTCCCTATGGATTCGGCCCGACGTCAAAAGCGGTCGCAATCGCCTCCCATATTCCGAA
>JAYSUN010000044.1:0-6477 GCA_043719045.1 Hyphomicrobiaceae bacterium
CAAGTCCGACCACTACCGCTATTGATGGCGTTGGCGTTGGCCCCCTAGTCTGACGCCTGATCCGCAACGCATGCAGCCGCTGGCCCGCAAGGTCCAGCGGTTGTCGCTTTTTATGCTCAGCTCGCAGAAGCGCAGGTGACCCGAAGCTAAGCTGGTTGCTTGACTGCCAAACCATCCCATCACCGCCACAATTCAGGGCTCTACCGTTTCCCTAAGGTTCCCAGTGGCCCGTGACTAACAGTTTTCAACCTCGCGCCGTTGGAAGGTCTCGATTTTTTGGGCCCAACTATGGTACCTAGGCCTCGTTTACGTGGTTCAGCATCGCCCCTTACGCGCCTTTGGGCCTGGATCATTCGAACTGCTGAAGTCGGCTGTCATCGCCGAAGCACTGGACACATTCGCCGATGCGACCGCCGCCATTTCTGCCCCCAGGTAAGCCACAACGCGCAAAGAAGCGCCGTAGCTTCCTGCTGAGTTTTCTCGGCTTCGTGTTCGGCTCCGGCGTGCTGTTGTTCCTGGGCGGCTCAGCTGTGGCCGGGTATCTCTTGTGGAAGGCCTCCAAGGACCTGCCCGACTACGACAGCTTGGCACGCTACGAACCCCCGGTCATGACCCGAATTCATGCGGTCGACGGCAGCTTGATGGCCGAGTATGCCCGAGAGCGCCGCATTTTCGTGCCGATCAACACGATTCCCAAGCTCTTGATCAACGCTTACCTCGCGGCTGAGGATCGCCGATTCTACGAACATGGTGGATTGGATTTCTACGGGCTCACCCGTGCCGTCGTGACCAATGCCAAGAACTATGGTTCGGGCCGCAACTTCCAAGGTGCCTCGACCATCACGCAGCAGGTGGCGAAAAACTTCCTGTTGACCAGCGAACAGAAGCTGGAGCGTAAACTCAAGGAAGCCATTCTCGCCATCCGCATTGAGAAGGCCTATTCGAAGGATCGGATTCTCGAACTCTATCTCAATGAAATCTATCTCGGCATCGGCTCATACGGTGTCGCCGCAGCGGGTCTGAACTACTTCGGTAAAGAGCTGGATAAACTCAATATCGAGGAAGTCGCCTACCTCGCCACCTTGCCCAAAGCGCCGAACAACTATCATCCGTTCCGCCACAAACAAAAAGCTCTTGACCGGCGGAACTGGATCATCGACCAAATGGCAGAGAGCGGCTTCATCAAGCCCGAGGAAGCCAAGATCGCCCGTGCGACGGATCTGAAGGTCAACATCCGCGGCTTCGGTACCCAGATTTATGCCGCCGATTACTTCGCCGAGGAAGTCCGGCGTACGCTGGTTGGCCAATATGGCGAGGACGGACTTTACGGCAAGAGCGAGCGGACGGCGCAACCGGACGGCCGCGTCAACGGTGGGCTGTCGGTGCGCACAACGCTCGACCCCAAGATGCAAAAATTCGCCCGCCGCGCTTTGATCGACGGTCTCGTGGCGGTCGATCGCGAGAAAGGCTGGCGTGGGCCCGTCCAGAAAATTGACGTCGGTGGCGACTGGGGCATTCCACTTGGCAGCATCGACGTTCCAGCTGACATCCAGCCGTGGCGCCTTGGCGTCGTCTATCAGGTCGACAGGGCGCACGTGAATGTCGGCCTGCGTCCCTTCAAGCAAGCCGACGGCAAACTCGTTGCTGATCGCGAAGCCGTCCGCATCGAGTATGACGACCTCAAATGGGCCAATAAAAAGCAGACCAAGACGCCAGGCCCCGCCGATGTCTTGAGTGTCGGCGACGTGATCTGGATTGCGCCACGTGATCCGGACAAACCTACCGAAAAATGGGCCTTGATGCAGATCCCCGAATTAGGCGGTGGTCTGATTGCCATGGACCCCCACACGGGGCGTGTCCATGCTGTCGTCGGCGGCTTTTCTTTTGCCGCGAGTCAGTTCGATCGCGCACTGCAGGCGAGGCGTCAGCCGGGCTCATCATTCAA
Source organism: Hyphomicrobiaceae bacterium (assembly GCA_043719045.1). Classification (GTDB taxonomy): domain Bacteria; phylum Pseudomonadota; class Alphaproteobacteria; order Rhizobiales; family Hyphomicrobiaceae; genus JABFRJ01. The sequence goes on from JAYSUN010000044.1 coordinate 1,946, forward strand.
GCCGCTGGTTTATGCGGCAGCTCTGGACAATGGCTATAAGCCAACCTCTATCGTGATGGACGCGCCGTTCTGTCAGCAGCAACAGGGCGGAGCTGAATGGTGTCCGAAGAATTATGAAGGCGACAAATCCTACGGACCGCAAACACTGCGCCACGGAATTGAAAAATCGCGCAACCAGATGACTGTCCGTCTGGCCGAAGATATGGGCATGCCGCTGATCGTCGAATACTCCAAGCGCTTCGGCGTCTACGACGACATCTTGCCGGTCCTGTCGATGTCACTTGGGGCGGGTGAGACCACGTTGCTGCGCATGGCCACGGCCTACGCCTCGTTCGCCAATGGCGGCAAGCAGGTCAAAGCGACATTGATCGACCGCATCCAGGACCGTTGGGGCAAAACCATCTGGCGCCACGATGATCGCGATTGCAAAATCTGCCGCACGACGGACGCCAAGAACGAGCCGGATCTGGCCGACGAGCGCAAGCAGATCATTGACCCGCACACGGCGTACCAGATGACCAAGATCATGGAAGGGGTCGTGACGCGCGGCACCGGGACCCGGATCAGTCAAATTCTGCCAGGAGTTCCCGTGGCTGGCAAAACGGGCACCACCAACGAAGAAAAGGATGCCTGGTTTGTGGGGTATACGCCTAATCTAGTGGTTGGCGTGTTCATCGGCTATGATACGCCCAAACCGATGGGCAAAGGCCGGACTGGTGGTCAGATGGCGGCGCCGATCGTTGGCCAGTTTTTGAAAATGGCGCTGGCGGACAAGAAGCCTGTCAACTTCCTAAGTCCTCCCGGCATCAAGGAAGTCCGTGTCAACAGCAAGACAGGCGTCAAGGCAGGCCCGGATGACAAGGACACGATTTCTGAGTTCTTCAAACCAACAGAAGAACCGGACGATGCCTACTCCGTGATGGGAGTGACCGGCGAAGGCGGCTCCGCTTTCGCGCCGCAGGAACCAGGGCAACCGCAACGCAATCTCGCAACCGGCCGGGGCCAGACTTTTTGAGCCTGCGGCCCTCGTCGAGCCGCACGCCGGTCCGGCCTGTGCGCGCGTGCGTGGCAGCAATTCACCCTGGCATACCTCGGCCTCGTGACGTGACGGTCCGCGTGGGTGATAACGGGGCTCGAAATTCAGGAGTCACGCATGCCACGACTGCCAGCGGCCACGCCACCACCGCGACTGCCATTAGAGGGCCTACGCGTCATTGACTTCACCCACATGATCCTGGGGCCATCGATGGGCATGATCTTGGGCGACCTTGGCGCTGAGGTTATCAAAGTGGAGCCACCGAAAGGCGACAATACCCGACGGCTGATCGGCTCGGGTGCTGGCTTTTTTGCCTTCTTCAATCGCAACAAAAAGAGTGTTGCCGTCGACACCAAGGACCCGCGCGGACGTGAAATCGTCATGCGTTTAATCGCTGGTGCTGACGTGTTTTCCGAGAACTTCAAACCTGGTGCGATGGCGAAGCTCGGCCTTGATTTTACGACGTTGTCAAAACTCAATCCACGGCTGATCTACGTCTCGCACAAGGGCTTCCTGCCTGGGCCGTATGAGAATCGCACAGCCCTTGATGAAGTCGTGCAGATGATGGGCGGGCTGGCCTACATGACGGGGCCGGTGGGTCAGCCCGTGCGTGCCGGCACCAGCGTCAACGACATCATGGGCGGCATGTTCGGCGTTATCGGGGTCCTGGCGGCACTGTTGCAGCGGGATCATCCCGTGCATGGGACCGGCAAGGGTGCCGAGGTCAAAACGGCGCTGTTTGAAAACAACGTCCTGCTCGTCGCTCAACACATGATGCAATTTGCCATCACCGGCCAATCGCCTGCCCCGATGCCGAGCCGCATCAATGCCTGGGGCCTGTATGATACGTTCGAGACCAAAGGTGGTGAGCAGATTTTTCTCGGCGTTGTGACCGATTCGCAATGGGCTGCGTTTTGCGATGCGTTTGGTTACAGCGACCTGAAAACTGATCCGCGCCTGAAAACCAACGTTGACCGCGTCGGCTCACGGTCGTGGCTGTTGCCGGACGTGCGCGCACGGATGAAAGCTTTCACCGCACAGGAACTCTCGACCGTATTTGAGAAGAATGGACTGCCATATGCACCGATTACGCGCCCGGAAGATCTGTTTGATGACCCGCATTTGCGCGCCACCGGGGGACTGGCTCCGGTGACCATTCCACAGGATGCATCGCCAGTCGGGCGTCCGGTCAATACCGAGATGCCGCTGCTGCCGTTGACCATCGACGGCACACGCTTCCCGATCCGCCGCGGGCCCCCAGCGATTGGCGCTGACACGTCTGACGTGCTTGTCGAGCTAGGCTACGGCACAGAAGAGATCGCAAGACTTCGCCAAGACGGAGTTATTTGCGGAGCAGACGACACGGCCTAAAGCATTCTCTGGTTATGTAGAGTCCGGTTGATCACAGAAAATACGAGAAGCCAAAAAACCAGAGCGCTTTGATGGGCGACATCATGTGGCGGACGCTCTCGTGCAACGGTGTCATCCCCTTTGGCCCGTCGGCTTTGGTTGAATTGGAATGGGTGCCCTGGCAGCCGGCTGTTTGGGTCCAGCCTGAGGTGCTGGCCTTGACGCTGCCGCTGGCTCCTCAGTGCGCAACGTATCATTGCGCGGCCAGTTGAAATCATCGGCGCGGCCCGGCTTTGATGGCAGTCGATCGCCTTTGACGAGAACCGTATAAAAGGCCGCCTGGGTGGGCGACAATTTGCGTTTTCCAACGCCTTGTGCCGGCGCATCGCCGAGCATCGAGACCGAGTTCACCACGGTCAAACCCCCGCCAACGTCTTCGACAACGGACTCGCCGGGCTGAACCGATTTATCGGTGGAGCCTTCGCGGCGCGTAATCAATGCCACGACTGCCGCAGGAATCGCCGGGCGGACAATATCAATCACGACAGTTTCTTCACGGCCGCTGGCGCTGATTGATCGCAAAGTCACTCTGCCGTTGTCGACTTTCTGATCACCGCTGCTGTCGGCAGCGCTGGCTGCCACAGTGCCGCTCGCGGTGGTCGCGGGCCTCGGCTGGCCAACAGTGACTGACCCCTTCCAGCCGGCAACGGGCGCTATTGACGATGACTTAGCTGGATTAATCCGTTTTTGTTCGGCATCGTCACCCGCCAACGGGATCGAGCGGTCGCTGGCTGCCAGATCGATATCACGGCGCACTTCACGCTCTACAAAATGCGCCAGCTTCTTGTTGCCGAGTGTCGCAAAGGTCACGCCATCCCCGTCGCGGAGCTTCACGCGCGCGCCCGAGATGTCAGGGCCAAACTGGCTGAAGCCGCCGGAATCATCCTGGAAGGCTTCGTGGATATCGATGAATTTGGCGCCGTTGGCCGCCGCGCGCTGGCGCATGTTGTCGCTGATCATTTCGGCCTGGGCGTTGACAGTTGATTGGCGCATCACGGGCTGGCCAACAACGTAAACACCGATGTTGCGCTTCCTCAGAGCACGGACCAGCCGGTCGAAGCGTCGACCATACTCCTCGCGCCACTCATCGCTGCCAATCGCAAGGTTCTTTGAACCATTGCCAGGTCGGATGACTTGCCGGTCCTGGAGGCCGAGCATGATGACCGCGATATGCACCGTCTCGCGAGCCACATCTTCGGGTTTGATATCGTCTTCCCATTCCGGGCGGACCAGGGCACCAATTGGTTTGTGCTTGCGCAGGATCTGCAATTTTGGCTCGTTGCCGAAGGTGTCAACCAAGCCGCTGGTCAGACCTTCGGCGAACGCATCCCCATAAACCTGCAACTTGTAGGCATCGCCCTCGGGAAACGGCGTGAGGAAGGTCGAGCCGCTGGCTTCTTCGCCTGTCGGCGAGCGCAGTTGTGCAGTCGCTGGCTGTGCAGCAGCGAGAAATTGCACCGCCAGCAGAAGTGCGAACGTCCGTCCAAGCCATGTCAGGTTCGCAGTCAAGACCAGCATCTCCATGGTAGCGAAGCAGTCTTTAGCATAGTTTCGACGGCGGTAACACGGCCGGTCGCAAAGCGACACAGTTCCCAGCCACAACGCGCACGACTATCTACTTTTGGTCGCGCGGAGGCGAACGAGCAAGGCAGCATTCGGGTGACCGTCTTCAGGCACAGCCTGAGCTTTTTGAAAGGCTCGAATTGCGGCCCGAGTGCCTGACCCAATTATCGCATCGATCGGACCGATATCGTGGCCTTGGGCGGCAAGAAGTGTTTGCATTTCCTCACGTTCACTTTTGCTGAGAGCTTTATCATCGCTAGGCCAAGGCATGAAAAACGCTGGGCCCCCGGCGATTCGTTCCGCCAGATGGCCGACCGCCAGCGCATAGGGGACGGCCCGATTGTAGCGCAGGATTGCGCGGAAGTTGACACCGGTCAGAAATGCCGGGCCGTTGTAACCGGACGGCAATATGAGCGACAGGTTGCCAAGGGTGTCAGGCATCGGTTGTTCACGCGTTAAAGCGGCGCCTAGAGTTTGCCACTCTCGCCATGACTTCGACACGCCGGGTGCTGACAACGCATGA